>CAIODE010000592.1 GCA_903856875.1 uncultured Burkholderiales bacterium | reverse complement strand
TTGCCATTCCTAGGAGCAGTACATGGACAAGATTTGGCTGAAGAGTTACCCCGCCAACGTGAAGCACGAGATTGACCCCACCGAATACAGTTCGTTGTCAGATTTACTCAACCAAGCCTTCCAAAAGCATGGCGATACGCCTTTTGCTGTTTGCATGGAAAAGTGGATGAGCTACCGTGAGCTCGACCAGTTGTCCCAAGCTTTGGGTGCCTGGTTTCAAGCGCAAGGCCTAGCCCCAGGCAGCCGCATTGCCTTGATGCTGCCCAACGTGCCTCAATTTGCGGTCACCATGGCCGCCATTTTGCGGGCCGGTTATACCTGCGTGAATGTGAACCCCTTGTACACAGCACGCGAGTTAGAGCACCAACTGAAAGACTCCGGCGCCTCGGCCATTGTCATTTTGGAAAACTTTGCAGCCACCCTCAGCGAGGTTATAGAGCGTACGCAAATTCAGCACACTGTGCTTGCTTCGATTGGCGATTTGTTAGGCCACTTTTATGGTCGTTGGATGACATTTGCGGTTCGCCATTTGGCCAAAATGGTGCCCGAGTTTGAGCTGCCCTTGAGCGACAAACACCGCGTCACTTCGTTCAAGCAAGCCATTGCCGAAGGGCGCCAATTGACTTTCAAGTCAGTACCGCAATCGCTGGATGACATTGCTTTCTTGCAATACACCGGCGGCACAACAGGCTTGTCTAAAGGTGCCGTGCTCACGCATCGCAACATTGTGGCGGCTATTTTGCAAGCTGAAACATGGTTTGCGCCGGCACTTGCGCGCTTGCCAGATTTACGCAAAGTTAACAGCATTGCGGCATTGCCGCTGTATCACATCTTTGCTTTGACATTGTGTTTCTTGGCCATTCGCCAAGGCTCTCACCTCACCTTGGTGCCCAACCCGCGCGACTTTGGCAAGTTCATTGAAACCCTTAAAACACGACCCTTCCACTTGCTGCCTGGCGTGAACACTTTGTTCAATGCTTTGCTGCAGCACCCCATGTTCAAAACAATTGATTTTTCTAACCTGTGCCTCACTCAAGCGGGGGGCATGGCGGCGTCTGAAGGCACTGCGCGTGCTTGGCAAGCTGCCACCGGCAGCGCCATGATTGAGGGTTGGGGCATGAGTGAAACCTGTGCCATTGGCACCAACAACCCGGTCACTCAAAACACATTCAGCGGCTCCATTGGCTTGCCACTGCCCAGCATTGACATCGCCATCAAGGACGAACAGGGCAACAGCCTGGCGCAAGGTGAGTCTGGCGAAATTTGCATTCGCGGCCCCAACGTCATGGTGGGTTATTACAAGCAAGAAGAAGAGACGCGCAAGGCCTTCACGCCAGACGGTTTCATGCGCACCGGCGACGTGGGCATCATGGACGAGCGCGGTTATTTCCGAATTGTCGATCGCATCAAAGACATGATCATTGTGAGTGGGTTCAATGTATTCCCCTCAGAACTCGAGAATGTCATTTCACTTTGCCCCGGTGTGGTTGAGTGCGCAGCCATCGGCATTCCAGACGCTATGCAAGGCGAGACCATTAAAGTGTTTGTGGTCCGCAACGACAGCATGTTGACCGAGGATGCCGTGGCCAAATACTGCCACGACAACCTCACCGGTTACAAGCGTCCCAAGTACATTGAGTTCCGCGATGAGTTGCCCAAATCCAATGTTGGCAAAATTTTGCGGCGTGAACTTCGCACCTCGGTTCATTGACTGCTGGTCGCTTTTAAATTCGCTTGAAGCGTTTTTTGACAATGTCTCAACGGCTGCAGATTCTAGGACTTCAAGTTTTTGAAAGGGGCTGGCTGTCGGCCAACAACATTCTGTTCACAGACTCTGAGTCAGCCACTTTGATTGACAGTGGTTACGTGACGCACGAAGCGCAGACTTTGGCGCTCGTTCAAAATGCCTTGAATGGCAGAACGCTAGATCGGTTGGTTAACACCCACTTACACAGCGATCATTGCGGTGGTAATCATCAGCTTCAAACTCATTACACACAGCTCCAGACGCTGATTCCGCCCGGTGAAGCAAAGGCAATTTCAATTTGGGATACAGA
>CAIODE010000591.1 GCA_903856875.1 uncultured Burkholderiales bacterium | reverse complement strand
GCCGCGTAAATCCAAACTTGTCTGGGCGTGAGTGCGCCTGGCTGGCTGTGTTGAAACAACTTAGCCGATGGGGGCGTCTCCAGATTGCTGTCCACAATGACCAAATGCGGCATGCGAGGCGTAGCACCTAAGTTGGCGCAAAGTCGAAGATCTAAAAGTGGATCGTCTTCAAGCACGGTTCCGATGCCTGTGAGGATGGCGCAGGCACGGGCGCGCCAAGCATGGCCATCGGCGCGAGCTTCTGGGCCCGTGATCCATTGGCTTTGGCCATTGAGAAGCGCTGTTTGGCCATCTAGAGATGCTGCCATTTTCAGCCGCACCCAAGGTTTTTGACGTTTCATGCGGCTCAAAAAACCAGGATTTTGTTGTTCAGCCAGATCAGCGCCATCTCCGACTTCAACTGCGATGCCTGCCGCTTTAAAGCGATCGAGGCCTTTTCCCGCCACCAAGGGGTTGGGGTCGGTGATGGCAACCACTACTTTTCCTACTTTGGCCTCAATTAGGGCGTCGCAACATGGGCCCGTTCGGCCATGGTGTGCACAGGGTTCAAGCGTGACGTAGACAGTAGCGCCTTCAACGCTGTTGCCTTGGTTGAGGGCGTCTTGCAAGGCCACCATCTCAGCATGAGACTCTCCCGCTTTTTGCGTATGCCCTTGACCCAAAATTTTCCCTTGGCTGCTCACAATGACGCATCCCACCCTGGGATTGGGCGATGTGATGCGCATGGCCTGCGAGGCGATGTTCAGCGCTTTCAGCATAAAGGGGCTGGCTGTCATGGGGTTCAATGGTTTCAATCGATGGATGCCAAGGATACGACATGTTAAAGGCCAACCCAAGTGGGGGTGCTGGCACGCCTTATTTGCCAACTCAATTCTGAAGTGCCATTGAACTTGTCTTGGTTTGGCCATTTCACGGATATTTGTAAATTTTGAAGCAGTCTGGGGTTTGAGCCTTGTGTAGAAATGCTCGTGGTGTTCCATCTTCTTTCAAATTGAACACCCGCTTCATTGGAAAGGGCGCTTGTATTTTGTGAGTTTTGAAATTGCAAAATGCAAAATGCGCTTGGCACTTGCCAGCATTCGGCAAGGTCTTGAGCCAAGCCACTTGCAAGATCCAAATTCCTTTGAGAGTGATTGGCAGCCATGCTGGCGGTGCTGAGTTGGAAGGACCCAAAAAGGCCTAGCGCTAAAACGGCACTGGCAAATAGGGCTTCTAGAACCGTGAAGCCCGCCTGAGAGGGTTGCTGCAAATGATGGAATGGCATCCCTAAAACTCTGCATTCTTCCAAGAGCCCGAAACTCTCTGCACCCGCGATGCGTCTATGCCAGCGGGCCATTCAAAGTGGATAGCCTCAGGGTTGAGGGTGTAAAGCGAAACAGGATTTTGGCAAGCGTTGGCACTTTGAAAATAAACCATGCCAGTGATGGCGGCTTGACTTGCTACTTGGGGGCACTGAAGGGCGCAAGCGAGGTCTGAAAAAATCAAAACTACAGGGGCACTGAGGGTGCCCAAACTTTGTGTCCATGGGAGTGGGCTGTCAATCCAATACACAGATCGGCTGGGCTGAGAAACTGATGTCAAACCGTTTTGGAGTTGGGCTGTCGAAATGGCTTTGAGCTGTGCGGGCGTGATCTTGCCAAACTGTTTGCGCCATTCGATAGGGGTGCATTCAACTGACTCTGGCCTAGGCGTGGGCTCCAGAACGGGCGGCGTAAAGGGTGCGCTGATAGGGATGTACAGGCTTTGCTGAACAGTGGCGCGACTTCCGACGCCAGCTTGCGCAGAATTCAAGCTGATTTGAGCTGTGATTTTGATTTTGTGCGGTGCCATTCTCACATCTCGCACAAACAGGACAAAAGAGTTGGAGGCATCGATCGATTCTGGCCATGCCAATGCTGAAATGCGATTGTCAAACGTGCCAACTTCCCCCCCTAACCACTTTAAACATTGCCATTGAGGTGATGCCAAGGCGGAGGGGCATTGGCTGTTGCTTGCGTTGCGCCAAAAGCTTGTGTCAATGGCAATGTCCTGACCTGTGTAAACACTGTCTATTTGCGCGATGGCGGTCTCAAGGAGCGATTCACTGCTTGCCAAGGCTTGGGCGGCAAACAGCTGCTGCTGGCTTCTTCGGGTTTCTGATATGACAGACCGATGTGTGATCCACCCAAGCAAGCTGATGATGAATATCAGACAAGTTGCGGCCCAAAGGCTGGCCATGCCACTGTTTTGATTCATGCGCCAAGGTCTGTGCAATTGACTGTTCCAAAGGGTGCGTGAGCTTTTGAGTTGCGCAGTCTGACCCCTCGCTGCCAAGTGAGAGGTGTCTTTTCTGTGGGAATTTGACTGCGAATTTCAATCAGTAAAAGGTCTCCGGGGTTTTGCAAAGACTGATTGCATTGCAAACGCATATCAAGCGCTAGTATTTGTAAATTTTTGGCTTGTGTGAGTGTTGTCCAGACCACGGGTTGACAAGAAGTTTTGATTTGAATTTGATTGACATTCAAACGAAACCCACTGCACTCGTTGTTCTCCTTCAGCCCATTTTCATTGCGATCGATGCTGAACAGAATTTGTTGTGGCGTGACATAGAAGTCTTCCTGTAACCCGCAAAATTGACTTGGACAAAGGGGGTCTTGTAAGACAGTGGGTGTGATGGCGGCGCTGTGGAAATTAGCCCGTCGAATATCGTGGACCAAGGTGTCCATCAAGGCTCGAGTTTCTTGTTGGGCATGGCTTCTTTCTAAAATTTTCTTATCGTGGGTATTTTGAAAATGAACCCAAAAAACTGCAGCGCTAAGCACACTCAAGCCCATGGCCATGCCAATCAAAAGATTTACCATTTCCAGCAAGCCTCAGCATCATTCAAGAGGGACGCGTTGCTGGTTCGAAGGACCTTTGCATTTTCTGAAATGCGCAGGCTCATGCTGCTGCAAGTTGTGTCGCGGCTTTGCAAGCCAACTGGCGTGGCGTGCAAAATATAGCCTTGCGCATTGCTGCTTTGAAGGCTCAATTGGTAATGCTTTGAAATGGAGAGAGCACCTGTCCAATTGAGCTCACTCAAAGAGCTGGCATATTGGGGGTGTAAGCCACGCCATTGCAATTGGCGCAGGTGCAATTGCATGAGCGAGTTTTGAGCATCTTGCCGCCTTGTTTTTTGCCATTGAAATTCAAGCTGAGGCAGGGCAATGCCCATCAGTGCGCCAATAAGTGCAATGCTGATGAGAGACTCAATAAGCGTAAAACCAGTGCGTTGGTGGGTTGCTTGAAATGCTGGTGATGGGCTCATGAACAGAGCATGCGCTGACTGCGTTAAGTGCCATTGACATTGCCTTGCAGTCACTCTAAATTGAAAGCCGATGCAAGTGCTTCGAAGTGGCATGCATTGAAACTCTGAATATGAATTTCACTTTCAAAGCGCATGGCTTCAGTTTGATCGAAACGCTGTTTATGTTATTGATATTGGCAGTGCTGTGCAGCACTGTTCTTTCGTCTTTTGAGAGTTTACAAAACAGGGCTCACCTTCAGGCGGCTTCTGAAGAGTTGTTGAGTGATGTACTGAGTGCCAGAACCGAAGCCTTGCGACTAGAGCGGCGCGTCACAGTGTGTTCCGCAGCACTCGACACAGGTGCACAAGCCGCATTGCCAACAGCTTGCGCTTCCAGTGGCAGCGCAGCAGCCTGGCATCAGGGGTGGTTGGTGTTTGAAGATGCCAACAGCAATGGCGTGTGGGATCAAGGAGAGGTTTTGCTACAGCAAAGATCGCGCATCCACCCTAAAGTTTCGGCTACAGGCAACACCACTGTCAGCCGCTATGTGTCCTTTGGCGCGAGTGGCCGCAGCTTGTCTTTGAATGGTGCTTTCCAAGCAGGCACCATCACCTTCTGTGAGCGCGGCGCGCGGGCCAAGGACGGGTGGTTGTTGGTGGTGAATGCGGTGGGTCGTTCCCGCTTAGAGAAAGGGCAGATTGCCATCTGCCCTTGAAGTTATTTACTGACTTCGTCAACCAGCAACTTGAAGTCGTCGATGTCTTCAAAGCTTCGATAAACGCTGGCAAATCGAACGTAGGCGACTTTGTCGAGTTTCTTTAACTCGCGCATGACCAACTCGCCAATTTTGTTGGAAGCTACTTCGCGTTGAGCCAGGTTCAATAACTTTTCTTCAATGCGCTCAATGGCTGAATCAACTTGTTCTGTGCTCACAGGTCGCTTGCGCAGTGCCAAGTTCATGCTGGCTCGTAACTTCACTCGTTCGTACTCAATGCGACGGCCATCTTTTTTCACGATGGCCGGAAAGTTCACTTCCGGCCGCTCGTAGGTGGTGAAGCGCTTTTCACACGCCGCACATTGACGGCGGCGGCGAATCAGGTCGCCATCTTCAGCCAGACGCGTCTCCACCACCTGGGTGTCGTTATGGCTGCAGAAGGGGCACTTCATTTGTAAACAGGAAAACGAGCGGTCAGGGCATTGACCTTGGTGCGCACGGCTTCAATGTTGGCAGGATCGCGGGGATTGTCGAGAACGTCTGCAATGAGGTTGGCCGTGATACGCGCCTCTTCGTCCTTGAAGCCACGGGTGGTCATGGCGGGTGTACCAATGCGCACGCCGCTGGTGACCATGGGTTTCTCGGGGTCGTTAGGGATGGCGTTTTTGTTGATGGTCATGTGGGCTTGACCCAAGACAGCCTCAGCTTCTTTGCCAGTAATGCCTTTGGGCCGCAAATCAACCAACATGACGTGGCTCTGAGTGCCGCCACTCACAATGCGAAGTCCGCGTTGTGTCAGCGTTTCGGCAACGATTTGTGCGTTCTTGATGACCTGTTGTTGGTAGGCCTTGAAATCAGGCGCCATGGCTTCTTTGAAGGCCACAGCCTTGGCCGCAATGACGTGCATGAGCGGGCCGCCTTGCAGGCCTGGGAAGATAGCACTGTTGATGGCTTTTTCGTGTAAGGCTTTCATCAAAATGATGCCGCCGCGAGGTCCGCGCAGGCTCTTGTGAGTGGTCGACGTCACGACGTCGGCATAGGGCACGGGGTTGGGATAAACGCCTGCCGCAATCAGGCCTGCATAGTGCGCCATATCGACCAAGAAAATAGCGCCAACATCTTTGGCCACTTTGGCAAAGCGTGCAAAGTCAATGTGCAAACTGTAGGCCGATGCGCCAGCAATGATGAGCTTGGGTTTGGTTTCGTGCGCCTTTTTCTCCATGGCATCGTAGTCAATGACTTCGTTGACATCTAGGCCATAGCTGACCACGTTGAACCATTTGCCACTGATGTTCAGCGGCATGCCGTGTGTGAGGTGGCCACCTTCGGCCAAACTCATGCCCATGATGGTGTCGCCTGGCTTTAGAAAAGCTAAGAAGACCGCTTCATTGGCAGATGCGCCGCAATGCGGTTGCACGTTGGCAGCGTCTGCGCCAAAAATTTGTTTGATGCGGTCAATGGCCAATTGCTCAACAATGTCAACATGTTCGCAGCCGCCGTAATAGCGCTTGCCTGGATAGCCTTCTGCATATTTGTTCGTCAGTTGTGAGCCCTGTGCGGCTAAAACAGCAGGCGAGGCGTAGTTTTCGCTGGCAATCAACTCAATGTGATGTTCTTGGCGAGCGTTCTCAGCCTGAATGGCGGCAAAAATCTCGGGATCGGTTTGTTCAATCAGAATATTTCTTGAATACATGGCAGGCCTTCAAAGGATGGTTCCTTGCTCAAGTGAAGTGTTGAAAAATTCAAAATGGCAAGGGCTGCCCAGGCGAACGGCTAAAACCTTGTGCCCCTCAAAACTTGGACAAGGTGCACGCTCCCCAGTGGTTGAAGGCAGGGC
>CAIODE010000590.1 GCA_903856875.1 uncultured Burkholderiales bacterium | reverse complement strand
CATGAAAACTTCAACGGGCGTGTTGGCTAAATTTTGTTTCAATCGCCTTATGAATGCCGAACCAAAGTGGTCTAACAACTCGCCAGAAGGGCTGACCAATACCAAGCTCTTTCCTTCTTTGGAAACGGCTGTTAAGCAGCTGTCCATTTGCAGACGGTCTGCAACTCTGAAGAAAAATTCAGTACCAGAGATTTGACTTTCTCCAAATTGATTCATTGATCGCTAATTTTATTTCACTGACTGAGCATTTTGAATGGCGGCTTGAGCACCAGAGGCAGACTCGTCTGCAGTCTGATTTTGAATGATCAACCCTGATAGTTTAGCGCCATGCTCAATGGAAATAGAGCCATATGAAACGTCACCATTGACCACCGAGTCTTTTTGAAACTCAACGCGCTCTGCGGCAAAAATATGCCCAGCAACTTTGCCGGCCACCATGATGCGATGCGCGGTAATGTCGCCCGTCACCTCGCCTGTTGGGCCAATGGCTACCGTAATTTTGCTGCCAGGCGAAGTTTCTATATTGCCCAAAACTTTGCCATCAATTCGAATGCTGTCCACCAAGACCATGGTGCCTTGAATGAGCGTGGTTCGGCCAATGAGGGTGTCAAATTTTTCAGATGAAACTGACATTGATTTTTTGTTGAGTTTGTCGAACATGTTGAACTACGCCTGTCTAAGAAATTCAAGGGGTCTTGACGGGCAAGACTTTGAGAGGATTGAGCACTCGGCCATTTTGAAAAATTTCGTAATGCAAATGCGGGCCTGTAGAACGTCCCGTGTTGCCAACCTCGCCAATCGTGGTGCCACCCTGAACTTGGGTGTTGGCTGCCACGCTGCGCTTATTTAAATGGGCATACCGCGTGAGGAAGTTTTCTGCATGTTTAATTTCAACCACATTGCCGAAGGTGTGATCCCACTCGGAGCGTACCACCATACCCGGGGCAGCGGCCAAAACAGTTGAGCCCACTTCTGCCGAGAAATCAATGCCCTCATGCATGGCCAATGCACCTGTGAATGGATCGTTCCTTAAACCAAAGCCACTGGTGAAACGAAAATCTGAATGAATGGGCATGGCAATGGGCAAGGCTTCTAACCATTCCAAATGTTGATGCCAGTTTTCTTGCTGCTTGGCCAAGGAATCGTTAACAGTCTTGACTTGTGCTACGGTTTGTTGCAACTCGACGCCCAGAGGCTGTCTAAATAAACTGCCAATCATTTTGTGTGGAAAAGAAGGCATGACAAAAGGGCCACCTTTTGCTTCTGACGAAGTAGGTGCCCGGTCTTTCAAACTCACTGGCGTGGCCAATGCCATGAAACGATCTTTCAGAGTTTCAAGTTTTTTGACATCTTGGGCTGTTTGATCCAAAGAGGTCTGCAGTTGGAGTAAGTTCTGCCTGTAAGCGGCCTCCATGCGTTGCAGCTCTGCCTCAGTGGTCACCCCACCCAAACTTCTAGCCAAGTCAGGGTTGTATTCAACCGCTATTTTGAGGCCCACCCAATTCAAAGCAAAACCTAGAAGCAGGAGGCTCAAGGCGACTGTCAACGCCGCAATCAGAATATTGCGCGCAGTGATCGAAATAGATTTAACCTGACCTGTCGGGCCAGCGAGCCACATGAGTTGCATGGTGTTTGGGGGTTAGGACGGGCAATTTTAGGGACTGAGGGATCATGCGTCCACCTCAACTTTTCAGAATTTCTAGAGTTTGCTTATAGAAAGTAGTCTAAATTGCTGTTTTGTATATAAAACACTAGAATTCGGCTT
>CAIODE010000589.1 GCA_903856875.1 uncultured Burkholderiales bacterium | reverse complement strand
TTACCTCAGAGAACTTTGACCAGATAGCTGATCTTGTTGATCATGCCGCGAACAGAAGGTGTGTCTTCTAATTCGCTGACGCTGTTGAGCTTGCGCAAGCCCAGACCGCGAACGGTGTCGCGGTGGTCTTGTTTGCAGCCGATAGGGCTGCGAACCAGTTGAACCTTGACGGTTTGTTGTTGTGTTGTCATCTTGTTGCCTTTTAGGTTTAAGCGAAGATGTCTTCAACGCTCTTGCCACGCTTGGAGGCAATTTCATATGCCGTTGTGCATTGCGTCAAAGCGTCTAAAGTGGCGCGAACCATGTTGTAGGGGTTTGACGAACCATGGCTTTTGGCCACGATGTCAGTGATGCCCATCACTTCGAACACAGCACGCATTGGGCCGCCGGCAATGATGCCAGTTCCCTTGGGAGCGGGCGCCATGAAAACGCGCGCTGCACCGTGGTGACCGTAAACGGTGTGATGGATGGTGCCGTTTTTGAGCGACACTTTGAGCAAGTTGCGACGCGCTTCTTCCATGGCTTTTTGAACAGCAGCTGGCACTTCTTTTGATTTGCCTTTGCCCATGCCCACTTTGCCATCGCCATCGCCCACGACTGTGAGTGCTGCGAACGCCAAAATGCGTCCACCCTTCACAACCTTGGTGACGCGGTTGACCGCGATCATTTTTTCGCGCAGACCGTCTTCTGGACCGTCACCTTGTGCTTTTGCCTGAAACTTAGCCATTTGTAATTTCCGATCCGTTTAGAACTGCAAGCCAGCTTCGCGAGCGGCTTCAGCCAAAGCTTTGACACGACCGTGGAATGCGAAACCTGCGCGGTCAAAAGCCACTTTTTCAACACCAGCAGCTTTTGCTTTTTCAGCGATGCGCTTGCCGATCAGTTGGGCTGCATTGGCATTGCCACCCTTGCCGGATGCGCCGAGTTCTTTGCGAACATCGGCTTCGGCTGTGGAAGCACTGGCCAACACTTTGCTGCCATCGCCTGAAACGACGCTGGCATAAATGTGAAGATTGGTACGGTTCACGGTCAAACGTGCGACGCCTTGCTGTGCAATGCGAATGCGTGTTTGACGTGCACGACGGAGACGCTGCTCTTTTTTGGTCAACATGATGCAGCTCCTTATTTCTTCTTAGTCTCTTTGATCGTGATCTTCTCATCCGAATAACGGATGCCCTTGCCCTTGTAAGGCTCGGGAGGACGAACAGCACGTATCTCGGCAGCGATTTGACCAACACGTTGGCGGTCAGCGCCTTTGATAATGATTTCGGTGGGCGCAGGTGTTTCCACTTTGATGCCAGTTGGCATGTCAATGTTCACAGGATGCGAGTAACCCACAGCCAAATTCAACTTGTTGCCTTGGGCAGCAGCTTTGTAACCCACGCCCACCAACAAAAGCTTTTTCTCAAAGCCTTTGGTCACACCAGTGACCATGTTGTTCACCAGCTGACGCATGGTGCCGCTCATGGCATTGGCTTCACGGGATTCGTTGACCGGAATGAAGGTCACTTTACCGTTGTCATTGTTCACTTTGACCAACAGGTTAGAAGCGGTGGCAAGCGTGCCGCCAGTTCCTTTGACACTGATTTGGTCTTCTTTGATGGACACATCCACACCAGCGGGGATGGTCACAGGCATTTTTCCGACTCGGGACATTTTCTAGTCTCCTGCGCTTAAGCGACGTAGCAAAGAACTTCGCCACCGACACCGGCTGCGCGCGCTTTGCGGTCGGTCATCACGCCTTGGGGTGTGGTGACAATGGCCACGCCCAAACCGTTGAGGACTTGTGGAATGGCATCGCGGCCTTTGTAAACGCGAAGGCCAGGTCGACTGACGCGCTCAATGCGCTCAATCACAGGGCGACCTGCGTAATACTTCAGGGCAATGGAGAGTTCGGACTTACCGCCCTCTGTTTTGACTTGGAAGCCGTCAATGTAACCTTCATCTTTCAACACCTGGGCAATGGCCACCTTCACTTTGGAAGAGGGAATTGAAACAGTGGCTTTGGCCACCATTTGGGCGTTGCGGATGCGAGTCAGCAAGTCGGCAATGGGATCACTCATGCTCATGTTGTATCTCCTGCCGATTACCAGCTGGCTTTGGTCACGCCAGGAATGTTGCCTTGGAAGGCTAATTCGCGAATTTTGGCGCGGCCGAGGCCGAATTGACGGAACGTACCACGTGGGCGGCCAGTGATGGCGCAGCGGTTACGTTGACGTGTGGGGTTTGCGTTGCGTGGAAGCTTTTGCAGGCCCAAACGGGCTGCTGCGCGCTCTTCATCGCTGCGTTTTAAGTCTTGTGAAATGGCTTTCAATTCCGCGTGTTTAGCCGCGTACTTGGCTACCAATCTATCTCTTTTGAGCTCGCGCTCGATCAATGCTACTTTAGCCACGTGCCACCTCAGTTCTTGAACGGGAAACGGAAGCCGGCGAGCAATGCTTTGCATTCGTCGTCGGTCTTGGCCGTCGTGGTGATGCTGATATTGAGACCGCGCAAAGCGTCAACCTTGTCGTACTCAATTTCAGGGAAAATGATTTGCTCTTTCACGCCGACGTTGTAGTTGCCACGACCGTCAAAAGCACGGCCTGAGATACCACGGAAGTCACGCACACGGGGCAAAGCCACGGTGACGAAGCGATCGAGAAATTCATACATTTGCACGCCACGCAATGTGACCATGCAACCAATGGCTTGGCCTTCGCGGATTTTGAAACCAGCGATTGGCTTTTTGGCCTTGGTAACCACTGGCTTTTGGCCAGCGATTTTTGTGAGGTCACTGACTGCGTTGTCCATGACCTTTTTATCGGCAACGGCTTCGCTCACACCCATGTTGAGTGTGATTTTGGTGATGCGCGGAACTTGCATGACCGACTTGTAACCAAACTTGGTCATGAGTTCAGGGGCAATTTTTTCGCGGAAGTGTTGTTGTAGACGTGCCATGTTTATGCCACCTTGATTTCTTCGCCGCTGGACTTGTAAACGCGAACGCGTTTGCCATCGGCCAACGACTTAACACCCACCCGATCAGCCTTACCTGTAGCGCTGTTGAAAACAGCGATATTGGACTGATGAATAGGCATGGTCTTTTCGATAATGCCGCCATTGGTGCCCTTCATGGGGTTTGGCTTGGCATGCTTTTTAACCATGTTGATGCCTTCAACCACCAGGTGTGAATCATCGGCACGGAGCGACACAGTGCCGCGCTTGCCTTTGTCACGACCGGCGATGACGATCACTTGATCACCTTTGCGAATCTTGTTCATGACGTGTCCTTAAAGAACTTCAGGTGCCAAGGACACGATCTTCATGAACTTCTCAGTACGCAATTCACGCGTGACTGGGCCGAAGATGCGGGTGCCGATAGGCTCCAACTTGGCATTCAGCAAAACTGCTGCATTGCCATCAAATTTAACGAGAGAGCCATCGCCACGGCGAATGCCCTTGGCTGTACGAACGACCACAGCACTGTAAACCTCGCCTTTTTTGACGCGGCCACGGGGCGCAGCTTCTTTGATGCTCACTTTGATAATGTCGCCAACACTTGCATAACGACGTTTAGAGCCGCCTAGCACCTTGATGCAAAGGACGGACTTAGCGCCGGTGTTGTCGGCAACATCCAACCGAGTTTCTGTCTGAATCATTTCAATATTTCCCAACTTGCACCTTGTGCACCCCCTGCATTCAGCGCTTTTCAGCTTGATTGCTTGAAGTACCAAGATCAGTCTTGGACCCGTCATCCACACCGCGAACCACTCGCAGTGCTTTTGTTTGGGTAGATAACTCCGCTTTTTTACAAGCGAAGCCCGCGATATTACAACATTTTTGGGCCGTGTCAACACTCTGGGTGTTAAAAATCCAAAGAAATCTGGATTTAAGGCATCTGATAAGACTTGGCCAAGGCCTCGAAAGCCTCCAATTGCGGCGAGACACCCGTTTCGTTGCTCAGAATGGCTGCCACTTGGGGGGCCGCCGCCAGTGCGGCCTTGGCATCCAAGAACAGCAATCGGTTTCGACGGGCTAGCACATCTTCCACGGTGCGCGCATATTCATAGCGCGCCGCAAAGCGAACCATGGCCTCGCTCAACTGGGAACTGGGCAGCGACGCCAAGCCTTGCTCAGCACCTGGCAAACTTGCCAGCAGTTCAGCATCCGTACCATAGGGGCTGAAAGCGATTGAGGCTGACACGCCATCCTTTTGCAGGCCTTGGTTTTGGCTTGGCCCTTGGCCTCGATCTGGGTCTAAATCTGGGGCGCCCCACAACTTGGTCTGAAGCGTCACATCTTCCGAAGTCAATGAAATCAGTTGTGCCTTGCGAATAGATTGCATCACATCGGCGGCCATGGCTCGGTACGTGGTCCACTTTCCGCCCGTGACGCTGACCAAGCCATTGGATGCCACCTTGACGGTGTGTTCACGGCTGACATTGTGTGTGGCGCCCTGTTCTTTTGATTTTTCTTCGGAGCGCGCCAAGGGCCGCAGCCCCGCCCAAACACTGACAACATCCGATCGCAAAGGCACTTTGACCAAGTATTTGGCGGCTTCTTGCAAGATTTGGTCAATTTCAGATTCAAGCGCCTGCGGCTCCCAATCCACTTGGGCTTTGGGCGTGTCGGTGGTGCCCAACAAAACTTTGCCTTGCCATGGCACTGCAAATAAAACGCGGCCGTCTTGGGTGTGCGGCACCAACAAAGCCGATGAACCCGGCCAGAAAGAGGCATCCACCACCAAGTGAACACCTTGGCTGGGCCTGACCGCATGCGGCACTTTGGCATCGCTGGCATTGCCAGGCTGGGAGTGCAACATGGCCTCAATTTGGTCGACCCAGACACCCGTGGCATTGACCACACAACGGGCTTTCAATGTGCGCTCTTGACCCGTCTCTGTGTCTTGGCAGGTCAGGCCTTTGATGCGGCCCGCAGGATACTCTGTCTGCAGTCCCGTAACTGGCATGTGGTTGAGCAAGAGCGCGCCATGTGAGGCTGCGGTGCGCGCCAAGGTCAAGGCCAAGCGGGCATCGTCAAATTGAGCATCCCAATATTCAACGCCTCCCACCAAGTTCGTGATCCTGACGCCAGGCAGCGCCAGCAAAGTTTCTGCATGACTTAATAAGCGGGTAGGCCCGAGCCTTGCCGGGCCTGCCAACAAGTCATAAAGCTTTAAGCCTAAGCCATAGAACCATTGGTCCATTCGCCGGTATGCAGGCATGACAAAGGGCATGGGATGGACCAAGTGGGGCGCATTCGAGAGCAAGTGTTGGCGTTCCCGCAAGGCTTCCCAGACCAAGGGTAAATGGCCCTGCGCCAAATAACGAACACCGCCATGTACCAATTTGGTGGAACGTGACGAGGTGCCTTTGGCAAAGTCATGGGCCTCTAAAAGCACCACTTTCAAACCGCGAACAGCCGCATCAACGGCTACACCCAGACCCGTTGCACCGCCACCAATGATGGCGATGTCAAACTCTTGCACGGCGTCTAATTGCGCAAGCAACTGCGCCCTGTCTGTCAACAAAGGGGTCATACCATCTTCAATCTTGGGCCCAAGAACGCGAACGGCTAACCGCCTCTCGCCAACGAGCATGGCCTGATAGTCTGGCTTGAATGGCACGCGCAGTGGCTTGTGGCACAAACTTTCGATCGATCGACCATTGGGCTGTGATTTCATCTGCACCCGACCAAAACCCCGTGGCAAGCCCCGCCAAATAGGCTGCGCCCAAAGCGGTGGTCTCTGTCACGCTGGCACGCACCACCGGCACGCCCAAAGCATCGGCCTGCATTTGCATGAGCAAATTATTTTGGCTGGCACCCCCATCGACTCTCAGTTCGGTCAATGGCAAGCCGCTGTCTTTGGACATGGCCAAAAACACATCGGCCACTTGCCAAGCAATGGCCTCTAAGGCTGCACGCGCGATGTGGGCTTTTGTGGTGCCCCGCGTCATGCCCACCAAAGCGCCGCGCGCTTGGCCGTCCCAATCGGGTGCGCCCAAACCTGCAAAGGCGGGTACCAAATAAACATCGCCCGTGTTGGGCACGCTTGCCGCCAGCGCTTCGACCTCACTGGCTTTTTGAATGATTTGCAAACCATCGCGAAGCCATTGCACCGTGGCGCCGGCCATGAACACAGAGCCTTCCAGCGCATAGGCGGTTGAGTGCCATGACTTGGCAACGGATTGGGGGCCTTGCCACGCCACTGTGGTGAGCAATTGGTTGCGGCTTTGGACCGGCACATGGCCGGTGTTCATGAGCATGAAGCAGCCTGTGCCGTAGGTGTTCTTGGCCATGCCTGGCGTAAAACAAGCCTGCCCAAAAGTAGCCGCTTGTTGATCGCCCGCCAAACCGGCAATGGGCACCGACACACCCAACAGGTGCGCATCTGTTTCAGCCAGCACACCGCTGCTAGGCACCACCTGCGGCAACATGGCCAAGGGAATGTTGAACTGCTTGAGCAAACTTGCATCCCAAGCTTGGGTATGCAAGTTGAACAACAATGTTCGCGACGCGTTACTTGGGTCGGTGACGTGAACTCGGCCCCCCGTGAGTTGCCAAATGAGCCATGAATCGATGGTGCCAAATGCCAAATGCCCCTGCTCTGCAAGACGACGAGCGCCTTTGACATGATCGAGCAACCAGGCAATTTTGGTGGCCGAAAAATAGGCGTCTAACACCAAGCCTGTTTTCTTTTGAATGCCCGCGCCCGCGCCTTGGCTTTTAAGGCGATCACAAACCCCCGCGGTTCTGCGATCTTGCCAAACAATGGC
>CAIODE010000588.1 GCA_903856875.1 uncultured Burkholderiales bacterium | reverse complement strand
CCAGTACCACGCCGGGCAAATGGCCAATGCCGCCCAGCACGATCATGGCCACAATCATCACCGACTCCATCAAGCTGAAGGACTCGGGCGAGATAAAACCCTGGAAACCAGCAAACATGGCGCCGGCAATGCCCCCAAAAGTAGCGCCCATGCCAAATGCCATGAGCTTTAAATTGCGCGTGTTCAAGCCCATCGCTTTGGCTGCAATTTCGTCTTCGCGAATGGCCATCCATGCTCGGCCAATGCGTGAGACTTCTAAGCGGTAAGAAATCAAAATGCTCACCAGCACCAAAGCAAGGAACAGGTAGTAGTACAAACTCACTGAGGCCAATTCAATGCCAAACAGGTCAAAGGGTTTGCCCAAATTGACACCGAAAAAATGAATTGAATCGATTTGATTCAAACCTTTAGGACCATTGGTGATATTGACCGGTTGATCCAAGTTGTTCAAAAAGACCCGAATGATTTCACCAAAGCCCAAAGTCACAATGGCCAAATAATCACCGCGCAACTTCAAAGTGGGCGCACCGAGCAATATGCCAAACAGGCCAGCCAATGCAGCAGCCACAGGCACAATGACCCACAAAGGCATGTGCAAGCCACCAGGAAACAGGGCGGCAATGGCAGGGAATGTTTCAAACAAATGGGGGGAAGCCAGAAGGCCATACATGTAGGCACCGACGGCAAAGAACGCCACGTACCCCAAATCGAGCAAGCCCGCATAGCCCACCACAATGTTCAGGCCAACTGCCAACAACACATAGAGCAAGGCCATGTCGGCAATGCGAACCCACGCATTGCCAAATTGCTGGAGGATCAATGGCAAGATGAGTAACAGCGCTCCGATGGCCAAGGTTTTGACATTCTTTGAATTGTTCATTGTGGGCTCACCCTCCCTATCACGCACGATCGGCCACACGTTCACCCATGAGGCCAGAGGGCCGCAATGTAAGCACGATGATGAGCACGATGAAGGCAAAAATATCGGCGTAATGGCTGCCCAGAACACCCCCCGTGAGGATGCCGATATAGCCCGAACCAATGGATTCAATGAGGCCCAACAAAATACCCCCCACGACCGCACCCCCTAAGTTCCCAATGCCGCCAAACACCGCAGCCGTAAACGCTTTCAAGCCGGGCAAGAAGCCCATGCTGTGGTGCACAGTGCCGTAGTTGGATGCAAACATGACCCCCGCAATGGCCGCCAACACGGCACCAATGATGAAGGTGGCAGAAATGACCATGTCCGGCTTGACACCCATCAAGGCTGCGACGCGTGGGTTTTCAGAAGTTGCTCGCATGGCTCGGCCCAATTTGGTGGCATTGACCACCCACATCAACACGGCCAGTGATATGGCAGTGACACCCAAAATCATAATTTGAGTCGTAGAAATCACTGCGCCACCCACATTGATAGGTGTAGTTGACAACAAAGTAGGGAAAGGCTTGTAGTTGGGCTTCCAAATGATCATGGCCAAGGTTTGAAGCAAGATGCTCACGCCAATGGCGGTAATCAGTGGCGCCAATTTGGGACTGTTGCGCAAAGGTCGATAAGCAATTTTTTCAATTGCAAAATTAAGTGAGGCAGCCACCACACTGGCTATCACCAGCGAGATAATCAGCATCAACCAACCTGGCAATCCAGGTGTTGCTTCTTGCATGAGCGCAATCACAGACCAGCTGGTCAGGGCAGCCACCATCAGCACCTCACCGTGGGCAAAGTTGATCAAGTTGATGATGCCGTAGACCATGGTGTAACCCAAGGCGATCAGGGCATACATGCTGCCTTGAACCAAGCCATTGATCACCTGCTGAAGAAAGACATCCATTGCAAACTCCTATTTTTTTGTCGCTTTTGCTTGATTCAATTCATTCAAGCTGGCCATTTTTTCTGCAATCTTCAACTCTAACCCGCGATTGACGGGCCGGTAAAAACCTGGCGCTGGCATGCCCTCAGGCAGGTACTTTTCGCCTGCCGCAAAGCCACCCTCTTCGTCATGCGCATAGCGATAGCCCTGGCCATAGTCCAAGCTTTTCATGAGTTGCGTCGGGGCATTGCGCAAGTGCATTGGAACGGGTCGTGTACCGTCTTTTTTCACCCAGGCCTTGGCCTCGTTGAAGGCTTTGTAAACCGCATTCGATTTGGCTGCTACTGCCAAATAAATCACACATTCTGCCAAGGCAAGTTCACCCTCAGGACTGCCCAAACGCTCGTAGACTTCTGCCGCGTCCAGTGCCAAACGAAGGGCACGCGGATCGGCCAAGCCAATGTCTTCAGCGGCCATGCGAATGAGGCGTCGAGCCATGTAGCGAGGGTCTGCACCGCCATCTAACATGCGCGTGAACCAGTACAAAGCAGCGTCTGGGTCTGAGCCCCTGACAGATTTGTGCAAAGCGCTGATGGTGTCGTAAAACTGCTCGCCGCCTTTGTCGTATCGGCGCATGCGCTCACCCAGAACCTTCAAAAGCCATGAGTCTGAAATGACTTCAAGCTTCTCTGTTTGTGCTGCGACGGCCAAAGTTTCAAGGGTGTTGAGCAAACGGCGCGCGTCGCCATCGGCATAAGCGATGAGTCGCTGCTCTGCTTCTGTCGCCAATGGCGGCACAGCACCAATGGCATGTGCACGCTTCACAATTTGTTTCAAATCATCTTCATTGAGGGACTGCAGAACATAGACCGTCGCTCTGGAAAGCAAGGCTGAATTAACCTCAAAAGAAGGGTTCTCGGTGGTGGCGCCAATGAAAGTGAACAAGCCACTTTCAACATGCGCTAAGAACGCGTCTTGCTGACTTTTGTTGAAACGATGAACTTCGTCTACAAACACAATGGTTCTTTGTGGCTGCAACCCATTCAATGCGGTCTCTGCTTTTTCGACCGCTTCCCGAATGTCTTTGACGCCACCAAGCACCGCACTGATGCTGATAAATTGGGCATCAAAAGCATCTGCCATGAGGCGCGCAATGGTCGTTTTACCAACGCCCGGCGGACCCCACAAAATGCAACTGTGGGGCTGTCCAGATTCAAATGCCAAGCGAAGGGCCAAGCCCTCACCAATCAGATGTTGTTGCCCAATGACTTCACTCAAATTTTGAGGACGCAAGCGCTCTGCCAGAGGCTGCTGCAAATGAACGCTGGCGTTCATGGCCGAATGACCTGCACGCCCGCAGGTGCTTTGAACTGAAAAGTCTCTGGCGACAACTTCACATTGGCTTCGAAATTCTGAAAATTCAAGCGCGATGTTTGACCCAAGCCATCGACAATTTCCAAGACCGTTAATACAGGAATCTGGGAAGCACTGTTGGGGCCATTCACGCCAAGCTTCAAGCCCACTCGAATCACTTGCACCGCGCCATCAGACTGCTTGGGCGTAGCTTTGACCCACTGCAAACCTTCTGAGTCTGACTCTACTTTCAAATTGAATTCCGCCTGCAACGCTTTCAAATCGCCAGACGATGAAATGAAAGCAGCAGGCGTTTGGCCCAGCAATTGGTTTTGTTTGCGCATGGTGACTTGGTTCAAGTCGGCATCAAACAACCACAGCCACTGACCATCGGACACCATGGCTTGTACAAATGGTTTTTGATAGGTAAATCGAAATTGCTGCGGTCTTTGAAATTCAAAAGTACCCGAGGATGTTTTTCTGCGAGGTGCTTGATCGGCTTTAGATGGCCCCACAACCACCTGCGAAAACTGAGCACGGCCGCTGTTGGTGAATTTCAAAAATTGGCTCAAAGACTCGATGGCATCGGGCGTACTTTGAGCCCATGAACTTGGCACAACACACAGCCAAACCACGGACAGCCAGAGCAGATGGGGTATGGCTTTCATCTTGAGAAGGCGGCTTCGAAGAGAACGCTTATTCAGCGCGCGCAGGCACCAAAATTTCTCGCTGGCCATTGCTGCTCATGGAACTGACCAAGCCCGCTTTTTCCATCTCTTCTACCAAACGCGCTGCGCGGTTATAGCCAATCTTCAAGTGACGCTGCACCAGAGAAATACTGGCCTTCCGATTTTTTAACACCACTTCAACGGCTTGG
>CAIODE010000587.1 GCA_903856875.1 uncultured Burkholderiales bacterium | reverse complement strand
GCTTTGCGCCAAGAGTTGCCGCAGCTCTCCGAAACACTTTCCAATTTGCTTCGTTTGCAATCAACGCATCCCGCAGAAGATGGATCGGTGCGTTGGCTGCTTGCGCTTCAGGATGGCCAAACCGTTGAAACCGTGGGCTTGCCTCGCGATGGGGTGTGTGTGTCTTCGCAAGTTGGTTGCGCCGTGGGGTGTGTCTTTTGCATGACGGGCAAAGAGGGCTTGATCAGGCAAGTGGGCAGTGCAGAAATTGTGGCTCAGGTGGCTTTTGCTAGGTCGCACAGGGTCGTTAAAAAAGTGGTGTTCATGGGCATGGGTGAGCCAGCGCACAATCTAGACAACGTGATGGAGGCTATCGACGTGTTGGGCACGGTGGGCAACATTGGACATAAGTCTTTGGTGTTCTCAACTGTGGGCGACAGGCGTGTATTCGAGCGACTGCCTCTTGGTTTGGTCAAGCCCGCACTGGCGCTTTCTTTGCATTCCACCCGGGCCGATTTGCGTGCTGAATTGTTGCCGCGAGCTCCTAAAATGAGCCCTGAAGAGTTGGTGGAGGCTGGGGAAACCTACGCCCAACAAACCGGTTACCCCATTCAATACCAGTGGACTTTGCTTGAAGGCGTGAACGATACGAAAGAGGAAATAGAAGGCATTGTTCGATTGCTCAAAGGTAAATACGCCTTGATGAACATGATTCCCTATAACTCAGTGGATGATTTGCCCTTCAGGCGCCCTTCATGGGAGCGTGCAGCAGAAATTGCGCGCACACTGCATCGCCAAGGTATTCTCACGAAGCTAAGAAATTCTGCAGGACAAGATGTGCAAGGTGGGTGTGGGCAACTGCGTGCCCGTCATCTTCAAGCAGAACCAAGCCTGAAGCAACTCAATTCAACCAAGCCTCCAAAGCATCAACAGGCGATTGAGGCACCTCTTCACTTTGTCAAAGCAAAGCCAGCCACATTCTTGTAGTTGTCTGAAATTTGACGCAATTCATCTTGACTGATGAGGTCGTCAATGTGGCGGAAGGGTTTGCCGCCGCTCAGTTCTTGCGCCTTCATGATGATGAAGTCGGGCGGAACATTGCGATTGGTTTCTACCACTTTGGCGGTGGTGGCAAGCCTCAAAGATTCGTACTTCTTCAGTGCATCGCGTGGATCTGTGAACTGGCTCAATTGATCAGACAAAGTGCGCGCATCAATGAGCGCTTGGGCGGAGCCATTTGAGCCCCGAGGGTACATGGGGTGTGCGGCATCGCCCATGAGGGTGATGCGCCCTTGTGTCCAGAAAGGCAATGCGTCTTTGTCGACCATGGGGTATTCAAAAACCGTCTCGGACTTCAGAATGAGTTCGGGTACATTGAGAAAATCGAACTTGAAATTTTTGTAGGTTTCTGCGCAGACTCCTGGATCTACCGAACGATTCCAGTCGTTCATGGCGGCATTGGGTTTTTGCAATTCGGCCACCCAATTGATCAGCTGGTTGCCTTTGCCATCGACGTTGTCGATGATCGGGTAGATGACCATTTTGCCGACTTCCACCGTGCCAATTCTCAAATAACTTTTACCAGTGAGGATAGGGGGGTGAATGGTCACGCCCCGCCACGTGTTAATGCCGCCAAAACAAAGTGCATCTGTTGGATGCATCTGTTTGCGAACTGCAGAGTTCACGCCATCGCAAGCCACAGCAATCTTGGCGTTCACGGACAGGTTGGTGTTGTTGTGTGCGTTGAGAAAATTCAAATGAACACCATCTTCATCTTGCGAATACCCGGTGCAGCGCATGCCGGTATGCACTTTGTCTGCACCCAATCGGCTTACTGCAGCATCAAACAAAATACGGTGCAGCTTGCCTCGGTGAGTGCCAATTTCAGGCAGTGAGTAGCCAGCGTGCCGGCCCCTGGCCTCTTTGTAAACAAATTGACCATGGTGTGTAAAAAACACGCTTTCCAAGTTTTCAATGCCGGACGCTTCAACGGCAGACTGAACCCCGAGTTCGGCAAGTTCACGCATGGCATGGGGTAGCAGCGTAATGCCCACACCAATTTCTTTGACTTCATTGACGGCTTCAAAAACGTCGCAGTCAATGCCACGCTTGTGAAGGCCTAAGGCAAAACTTAATCCGGCAATGCCGCCGCCCACAATGGCAATGTTCATGTTTATTCTGCTTTGATGTTTTGAGATTTGATGAGTGCGGCCCAACGGATGGCATCTTTTTCAACCAGTCGACCGAACTCTTCGGGTGTGCTGTTGGCTGGGTCCATGCCTTGGGGTTGAAATGCCTTTTGAATGTCTTCACTGGCCAAGATCAATTTGATTTCTTTGTTGTAGGCTTGAACGATGTCATTGGGCGTGTTTTTGGGCGCGAAGATGCCGAACCACATGTCGACATTCACTTGGCCGACCTTAGATTCTGCAATGGTCGGTACATTGGGCAACAAAGGGTGTCGTTGCTCGCTGCCCAGCCCTAAAGCAATGAGTTTGCCTGCTCTG
>CAIODE010000586.1 GCA_903856875.1 uncultured Burkholderiales bacterium | reverse complement strand
GTCGTACCGCAAGGGAACATGCTTCGGCACAAACGACCCAACTCGGGCACACCCACTTGGGTATTGATGTAAGCCTGCTGACCCATGGCCACCATGGCAGCTTGCCTGATTTTGGGATTGTTAAAGGGCGCATGCAAGTGGTTAAAGCGCATGATGAATTGCATGCCAGCAGGTGCGTAGTTCTCAACACGCACGCCTTCGGTTTTCTTCAAGGCATCCATCTGTTCAAAGCTAGGTTGCTCAATGATGTCAACTTCGCCAGCTTTGAGTGCATTGAACTGCGTTTGAGTGTCGCGAATGATGACCCACTCGACGCGGTCAAAATTGACGGGGCGGCCACCCGCCAAGGCACTGGGCGCTTCAGGGCGTGATTTGTATTTGGTATTTTTGGTGTACACCACCAAAGCGCCAGGCTTGAACTCATCGGCTTTGAAAACAAACGGGCCGGAACCAATGTGCTCTTTGATTTGCTCGGTGCCAGGCGTGGCAGCAATGCGCGCCGGCATAATGAAGGGCACATTGGAAGAAGCTTTGCCAAATGCATCCAACACAATGCCGCAAGGTTGGTTCAAGATGATTTTGAAGGTGTTGGCGTCAGGCGTCTCATAACCCGTGATGAAGGTGCCAAGAATGCCGCCCATGGCATCGCGGCTGGCCCAACGCTTGAGTGAAGCCACCACGTCTTCACTGGTCACAGGCTTGCCGTCGTGAAACTCCAGGCCCGCACGCAGCTTGAAGGTCCAAGTTTTTTCATCTTTGGAAATTTGATAAGAGTCGACCATTTGCGGTTTGATCTGACCCTTGGCATCTTCCGTGAACAAGGTGTCGTAAATCATGTAGGCATGATTGCGCGTGACGTAGGCCGTGGTCCAGATGGGGTCTAGCACGGTGAGGTTGGCATGCGGTACAAAGCGCAGTACTTTGTTGTTGGCAGTCTGCGCATGGGCAGTGCCACCGGCCATCATAGCCAAGCTAAGGGAAAGACTGGCTGCAAAAAGTGAACGGCGTTTCATAAGGGTTTACTCCAAAAGAAAATAAGCTGAAATTGCAAAGTTCTTGGTAATTACAAGTTCAAAATGGCATGGCTATAAAACACCCCCACTATAGACCTCCGAAAGCAAAATAACCTCATGGTCATCCCCAATATGTCCGCGCTTGACTTGTCCAAGGCCATCCACACCAAGCAAGTTTCCTGCCGCGAAGTGATGCAGGCTTATTTGAATCAAATCGAAAAACACAATCCTGCAAGCAACGCCATCGTCAGCCTAGCGCCCCAAGAAGCCCTCTTGGCCCAAGCTGACGAACGCGATGCCCAACTGGCACGCGGTCAATCCATGGGTTGGATGCATGGCTTGCCTCAAGCTGTCAAAGATTTATTGGATGTGCAAGGCTTTCGAACCAGCCAGGGTTCGCCACTGACACCTCTTATCCCAGCCGGCAAAGATGGCCTCATGGCCGCGCGCATGCGTGCCGCAGGTTGCATCATGGTTGGCAAAACCAACACGCCTGAATTTGGTTTGGGCTCGCACACTTTCAATGAAGTCTTTGGCGCCACCCGAAATGCCTGGGACCCCACCAAAACGGCAGGCGGCAGCAGTGGTGGTGCAGCAGTGGCACTGGCGCAGCGCATGTTGCCCGTGGCAGATGGCTCTGACTTTATGGGCAGCCTGCGAAATCCGGCTGGATGGAACCATGTGTTTGGCATGCGCCCTTCGCAAGGACGCGTGCCAAAGCCGTCGGCGCCAGATCTATTCATTGCTCAACTGAGCACTGAAGGGCCTATGGCAAGAACGGTGTCCGATTTGGCCATGTTGCTCTCAACGCAGGCTGGCTACGATGCGCGTGCCCCTTTGTCGATTCATGAAAGTGGCGCGACATTTGCACAAAGTTTGGATGCCAACATGAAAGGCAAGCGCGTAGCTTGGCTTGGCAACTTGAATGGCTACTTGCCCATGGAATCGGGCATTTTGGAGGTTTGCCAAAGCGCTCTCCAGGTTTTAGAAACCACAGGGTGCAGTGTCGACACCTCATCCCTGAGCATGCAGCCCGAAGAAATCTGGGATGCCTGGTTGGTGTGGCGTAAAGCTTTGGCTGGCGCCAGTACAGGCGCTTACGCCCACCTTCCCAATTGGCGCGAAAAAGTGAAGCCTGAAGCGCAGTGGGAATACGACCAGTCCTTAGACCTCACCGGCACCCAATTGATGCAGGCGAGTGCCACACGCACCCGTTTTTACCAAAGCATGCTCACGCTGTTTGAATCGTTTGATGTGTTGGCCATTCCCACGGCACAAGTTTGGCCGTTCGATGTCAAAGCGCGTTGGCCGCAAAACATTGCGGGCCGCACCATGGACACCTACCATCGCTGGATGGAAGTGGTTCTTTATCCAACATTTGCAGGGCTGCCCGCCATCAGTGTGCCTGCTGGCTTCAATGCGCAAGGTTTGCCCATGGGCTTGCAACTCAGGGGCAAACCCTAAGGGGATTTTGAGTTATTGCAAATGGCGCATGCTTACGAAATGGCAGCG
>CAIODE010000585.1 GCA_903856875.1 uncultured Burkholderiales bacterium | reverse complement strand
CACCAGGTGGCGCACGCCTGCAAGAAGGTCTGGTGTCATTGATGCAGATGGCCAAAACCACTGCCGCACTCACCCGATTGGCCAAAAAAGGCTTGCCTGATATCAGTGTTGTAACCGACCCCACCATGGGCGGTGTATCGGCTGGTTTCGCATTCATGGGTGATGTGGTCATTGCCGAACCCAAGGCCCTGATTGGCTTTGCCGGACCCCGTGTGATTGAAAGCACGGTGCGAGTGACCTTGCCAGAAGGTTTTCAGCGTGCCGAGTTCTTACAAGAAAAAGGCGCTATCGACTTTATCTGCGATCGACGCGAATTGAAAATGAGGATTGCCAACACCTTGGCCATGCTCACACGCCAATCAGCCGACGCCGTCAGCTGAGTTTAGAAACCGCCGAATTGCAAGCCTGCCAGTAACATGCCGGCAATTTGCAAGATCACCAGCAAAACCAAGGGCGACAGATCAATGCCCCCTGGCTGAGGCAAGGCGTTTCGAATAGGCGCCAACCAGGGTTCAACCAATCGCGACAGCAGCATCATGCTACCGCTGTTGGGTTGGACCCAAGACAAGATGGCATAAAGCAAGACGATGCCGCTGAGGCCAGACACCAGCCAGTGCAAGACCCCAAACAGACTGGCCACCAAAATACCCAGAAAAGCCGCTTGCGTGCCTGTAAGCATCCACATGACTGTGACGTGGCTCAATTTCATCAGCCATGCCGCTACCAGGCTGGACGTGTCCAAGCGCCCCATGGCGGGCAAAAAACGTCTGAGCGGCATGACCATCCAATCGGTCACTGCAAAAACAAAGCGCCCAATGGGGTTCTGAAAAGGCAGGCGCTGCCACTGCATCACCAATCGCATGAGGCAGGCGCCGCCCACCAAGCCCGTGGCAACATCCAGGATCAAATTGACAATTTGTAGAAACACAGAAGTCCTCCGATAACTCAAATCATAGCTTGCGCCCGAAGCAATCGTAAAATAACGGGTTCGCGCTGAATTTCAGCGTATTTAAGGGCTTTCGAAGCCCCCACTTAAGAAGCGCTCCTCATGTCAGACACGCCAGCAGAAAATCAAACCGCCCCCATCGTTGACGAGAATCAATTGATTGCCGAGCGCCGAAGCAAGCTCAAGGCGATGAGAGAAGCTCAAAAAGAGGGCAAAGGCGTTGCCTTCCCCAATGACTTCAAACCTGAAGATCGCGCAGCAGCTTTGACCCTTGCCCACGGACACAAGGCGCCCGAAACTCTAAAAGGCGAAGGCATTGCCCCAAGCACAGCCAAAATTGCAGGCCGCATGATGCTCAAGCGCGTGATGGGCAAGGCCAGCTTTGCCACTTTGCAAGATGCAACAGGTCGATTCCAAATTTATGTCACGCGCGACGACATTGGCGAAGAAGCCTACAACGATTTCAAGCATTGGGACCTCGGCGACATTGTGGCGGCCGAAGGCTACTTGTTCAAAACCAAAATGGGCGAATTGTCATTGCATGCCTCCAGCGTGCGCATGCTGACAAAGAGCCTGCGCCCCATGCCCGACAAGTTCCACGGAGTGGCTGACCAAGAAATAAAGTACCGTCAGCGCTATGTCGATTTGATGATGGACGAAGATGCCCGCAAACGTTTTACAGCCCGCAGCAAAGCCGTCAGCGGCCTTCGAGACTTCATGGTCAAACATGACTTTCTT
>CAIODE010000584.1 GCA_903856875.1 uncultured Burkholderiales bacterium | reverse complement strand
CTGTCATGGCCTCCAATCGCTGAGAAGCTTTTTTCAAATTAGCGCAGTAGTTTTCTGCACTCCAAATTAAGTTTTGATCCTTTTGTTCACCTGAACTTGGCCGAATTTTGAAATTATGGGCATCGACATCCGATCGCCAATAAGCGTGGTCGTAGGTATGGCTGGCAAATTCGTGGCCCTCCGTGGACCGCTCTTTCCACCAAGCAGACCAGTGTTGTCCTAGGCTGCCGTCACCCTCTTGTGTTTTTTCATGGGCTGCAAAAAAGGTCACAGGAACTTGCTGCTTGCGCAGTACGTCAGCAATCAAGGGGGCTACGCCCATATGGCCCGTATCGAAGGTCAAATAAACAGGTTTTTGACATTGCAGCGGCGCTTTGTGAGGTTCGACAGCCAGTGCATATGAAAGCACATTGAACAAAAGCGCACCCAGAAAAATTCGGGGCATTTGATTTCTCAATGTGTCATTGGCGTGGCGCATGGTCCAAAGTCCAAACCCCATGGGGTGACTTGCCCACTTTGATCTGACGAACGACTTGGCGCGTGGTCATGTCGATCACGCTTAACTTTTGAGCCCAACGAGAGGCTAACAAAATGGTTTTGCCATCTGCCGTGATGTCCATGCAATCAGGGCCCGTTGGGCCAGGGTACTTGTCAACCACCATGAAACTTTTGTAATCAATTTTGCTGATGGAGTTGGCGACACGGTTGCTGACCAAAACATGCTGCTTATCACCCACGGCACGGAAAGCATGTGCGCCTTTTCCTGTTGGAATTTTTTTGATTTTTTTGGCCGGCCCTTGGGACACGTCATAAACCTCGACCCCATCACTGCCCGTCAGACCTATCAGCAAGGTATTATCGTCAGGAGTGCCAAACACATCAGCAGGCATGGGGCCTGTTTTCACACGCCACTTGATGGTTTGGGTGTTTAAATCAACGGCCACCAATTCATCGCTGTCTTGCATGGTGGCCCACACAGTGGTGCTCTTGCTGTCAATCCACAGGTGGCTGGGTGTTTTAGAAGATTGAATGCGCTTGACCAAGGTGGGCGTTTGTCCATCCCATTTGTAGATGTCGATGTGATTGAGTCGGTTGGCAACAGTGACGAACCATTTCATATCGGGTGAAAAACGCAATTGGTAGGGATCCAAAATTCCTGGTATCACACGTTGAATTTCTGCGGTTCGGGGATCGATGAAGGTCAAAGAATCAGACAGGGCATTGGCCACAATGACCGATTTTTCATCTGGCGTCAGGTACAAATGATGGGGCTCCTTGCCCGTGGGAATGCGCTTGGTTTCAGTCCAAGTGACCGGGTCAATCACACTGACATTCCCCTCAAGAGAATTTAAGACAAAAATGGGGGCAGGTGCTTGAACTGCAGGCTCAGGGGGCGCAGGTTTAGGCCCTGAGGACATGGCCGAAGCAAAGCCGAAGGTGGCCAAACCAATTGTGAAGGTCAGTGCTTTTAAGATCATCCTTCGAGTGTAATGGGGTATTAGGAGAGGTCTTGATTGATCAAGCGCTATCTTTTAAATTTTTGGGGATTTCCAGTGTCAAAATTGTCGGCATGACTGCTTCCTCTTTGATCTCTGTCTTGGGTTTTGACTTAGAAGTCAAACACATTCCACTGGACAAGCCCATAGCCCTGACGGACAGACGTCCCAGTTGCGTCTTTTTGCACGAAGGACTGGGCAGTGTCGCCCTTTGGAAAGATTGGCCAACTCAAATCTGCCAAAGTCTGGGCTGTGAAGGATGGGTTTATTCACGCCAGGGCTATGGGCAATCTGAAGGCATTTCAGACGTTCGTGGTGCAGGCAGACTTCAATCGAACTACATGCACCGGGAGGCCTTGGAAGTTCTTCCCGCTTTGTTGGCACATTTGGAAATTGCCAATCCCCTCTTAATTGGCCACTCAGATGGCGGCACCATCGCACTCATTCATGCAAGTCAATTTTCTGTTGCAGGCTGCGTGGTCATGGCGCCCCATGTGATGGTGGAAGACATTTCTGTTCTCGCCATTTCTCAAGCGCGCGATCACTACGAAAAACTCAAACCCAAGTTAACAGCATTTCACAAAGATGTCGATGTCGCCTTCTGGCAGTGGAACGATGTGTGGTTGAGTGATGCCTTTAGAAGCT
>CAIODE010000583.1 GCA_903856875.1 uncultured Burkholderiales bacterium | reverse complement strand
GCCAGGAAGTCGAAGCTTGAAAAAAGCCATGCGGTGGAGTCTCAATTACTCAGGTGTTTGGCATGCAGTTTGGGGATGCCATTCTGCAAAACGCCGCCCACCGTATAGAACGAACCAAAGACCAAGATTCTATCAGTGGGGCCTGCTGCTGCGATGGCGGCTTCTAGGGCTTTTTGAGGGGAAACGTACTGGCTGGCTTTCACATCTTGCCGCGTGTTCATCTGACGCCATGTGTCTTCAAGTTGAGCCGCCGAAGTGGCCCTAGGCAATGGCAAATCTGTGAAATACCAGGCATCGACCA
This sequence comes from uncultured Burkholderiales bacterium, assembly GCA_903856875.1. GTDB lineage: Bacteria > Pseudomonadota > Gammaproteobacteria > Burkholderiales > Burkholderiaceae_C > Limnohabitans_A. The sequence goes on along the minus strand of CAIODE010000583.1, from coordinate 1,888 downwards.
TGGGCAGGACTTTTTTGAGCATGCTTGGGAGGTCCTTGTCGGCCATTGCCCCAAACACGGCATGGGTGCAAGGATAAAAACCCATGGCATCCAAATTGGCGGCCAAAGCCGACACAGAATGCGGGTTGTGAGCCACATCCAGCACCAAAACCGGCTCGCCTGGCACGATTTGAAAGCGGCCTGTTAGCTCGACCATGGCCAAGCCATTGCGAATGGCCTGTGCCGTGACGGGCAATTGAGGCCTCATGATTTCCACAGCTGCCAAAACACCTGAGGCATTGAGCAGCTGATTGGCCCCCCTGAGGGCGGGGTAGGCTAAACCGCTGTAACGGCGACCCCTTCCAGCCCAAGACCACTGCAGCTGATCGCCAGAAAAATTGAAGTCCTGGCCCATCAGCCAGAGGTCTGCGCCCAAGCTCTTAGCGTGCTGAATGATGCTTTGCGGGGGTACTGGGTCGCTCAGCACCACCGATTTGCCGGATCGAACAATGCCAGCCTTTTCTAGGCCAATGGTTTCACGGTCGTTACCTAAGAGCGCTGTGTGGTCTAAATCAATGCTGGTAATAATGGCGCACTCTGCATCGACCAAATTGACAGCATCTAGCCGCCCCCCCAGACCCACCTCCAAAATGACCACATCAAGCTCGGCCTGCGACATCATTTTCAAGATGGCCAAAGTGCTAAATTCAAAATAGGTCAGGCTGGTCTCACCTCGAGCTTTTTCAACCTGCTCGAAAGCGCTTGCAAACTTAGCTGCAGGCGGAGACTCACCCAACAAACGGCAGCGCTCTTCAAATTGAACAAGGTGAGGCGATGTGTAGACCCCTGTTTTGTACCCCGCCTGAAGGTAGATGGCCTCCAACATGGCACAGGTAGAGCCTTTGCCATTGGTGCCCGCCACAGTGATCACGGGTACTTTCAAGGCCAATTGCATGCGTTCAGCTACTGCATGCACACGGTCCAAGCCCATTTCGATGCCAAAGGGGTGTAACTTCTCGCAATGTGCGAGCCATTCAGACAAGGTTTTCATAAGGATAAGATTGTCGCTGAGTCCAGCTTCCTTTATTCCAGAAAATGAAATACACCAGCATTGTTGTTTACGGCATACCCAACTGCGACACAGTCAAAAAAGCAAGAACTTGGCTAAACGATCAGGGTTATGCCCATGTCTTCCATGACTTCAAGAAACAAGGCCTTCCCGAACAGGCACTGAACCATTGGCTCGATGTAGCTGGTTGGGAAAAAGTGCTGAATCGAAAAGGCACCAGTTGGCGAAAACTTACCCCAGAAGAGCAAGCCACCGTCAAAAGCACCGACACGGCCAGACCCTTTATTTTGGCCAACCCAAGTCTGGTCAAACGCCCCGTCATTGAATGGCATCAGAACAAACTTGTCGAAATGACCATTGGCTTTCAACCAGAACTGTGGCTGGCGCGTTAAGTTAACATTCGAATTGTTTATCTCAGAATTGAAAAATCATGACACATATTGTCTCCTCTCGTTCACTCAAGGCCACTTTTGCCAGTTGTTTATTGACAGGCCTTGCCGTTTGCCTGCCTGCCCAAGCCCAAGAAGTGGGCAACGTCATTAGCCGTACAGCCGTTTACCAACAAGTGTCAGTACCGCGCCAGGTTTGCACCCAAACGCAAACCAATGTGCCAGGTCAAACTTCAGGCGCAGGGGCAGCCATGGGGGCCATTGCTGGCGGCGCCATTGGCAATGCCATGGGAAAAGGCGAAGGCCGAGCCATTGCCACCATGATTGGCGTCATTGGCGGCGCCATCGCAGGTGACAAGGTGGAAGGACCTCAAGCCACACAAACTCAAACCCATCAAACATGCACCACTCAACAAGTCTATGAAAACAGACTCACGGGCTACAACGTTGT
>CAIODE010000582.1 GCA_903856875.1 uncultured Burkholderiales bacterium | reverse complement strand
CTTTGGAAGGAATGTTGGACAGTAGCTTCACGCCGTTGGCATCTAAAACTTTGCCTGAGATGGCACCACCACGAATGACCAACTTGTCGTTGGTTTTCGCGAAGTCGGCGACTACTTTTGCAGCAGCCACAGCATCCACAGAGAAGCCATAGATCAGCGGTCCGGTCATCTTATCAGCGACAACTTCAAACGAGGTTCCAGCAACAGCACGGCGGGCCAAGGTGTTTTTCAACACACTCAAGCTCACACCTTTGCTACGTGCATCAGAACGCAGTCTGGTCATGTCAGTGACCGTGATGCCGCGGTATTCCGCAATCACCAGCGTTTGAGCTTTAGCGGCGAGGCTGGTCACTTCTGAAATGACCGCTTCTTTCTCACTGCGATTAAGACTCAAGGTCTACTCCTTTTGAATGAGCTTTTGAGCACTGAGGCTCTAGAGCTCGCCTAATTTCAGCGATCAACTGTTCAGGATTTTGTCCATCTGCAGCGGGATCGCCATCTGCGTTGGCTTTCACGATTAAGTGCATTGCTGCACGCCAACGGTCTTGGATGGCCTGAACTTGGTCCGAAGATTGGGGTTCAGCCCACCACACTGAGCGAAGTGCCAGGTTGCCCCTGCACTCCCCTCGGTTTTTTCACGATCAAGCCGCGATGGTTTGTGTGTCGACGCGAACGCCCACACCCATGGTTGAAGACAAAGCCACTTTGCGCAGGTAAACACCTTTGCTGGTTTGGGGCTTGGCTTTGACCAAAGCATCCACCAAAGCTGCCAAGTTGCCTTGCAACTTTTCAACATCAAATGAACGCAGGCCAATGGCGCCGTGCACGATACCGGCTTTGTCAACGCGGAACTGAACTTGGCCGGCTTTTGCGTTTTTCACAGCAGTGGCCACGTCAGCCGTCACGGTGCCAACTTTGGGGTTAGGCATGAGGCCACGTGGTCCCAAGATTTGACCCAAAGTACCCACAACGCGCATGGCGTCAGGGGCTGCAATGACAACGTCGAAAGGCATGTCACCGGCTTTGACTTGTGCAGCCAAATCGTCCATGCCCACTACGTCTGCACCAGCGGCGCGGGCTTCGTCAGCCTTGGCACCTTGCGCAAACACAGCAACGCGTTTTGTTTTACCAGTGCCGTTAGGCAAGACCACGGCGCCACGCACCACTTGGTCAGATTTCTTGGCATCGATGCCGAGTTGCACAGCCACTTCGATGGACTCATCGAACTTGGCCGTAGCGCACTCTTTCACCAATGCCAATGCATCGGCGACAGCGTACAGCTTGTTGGCATCAACTTTGCCAGCATTTGCTTTTTGTTTTTTAGTCAGTTTGGACATTTACACGCCCTCCACAGTCACGCCCATTGAGCGAGCAGAACCAGCGATGATGCGGACAGCAGCGTCCAAATCGGCGGCGTTCAAATCTTTCATTTTTGCTTTTGCAATGTCTTCGAGCTGAGCGCGAGTGATCTTGCCAACTTTGTCAGCATGTGGACGGGCAGAGCCCTTGTCCAACTTGATGGCCTTCTTGATCAAGGTGGTCGCTGGAGGCGTCTTGATAATGAAGGTGAAGCTCTTGTCAGCAAAAGCGGTAATGACCACAGGCAAAGGCAGACCTGGCTCTACACCTTGGGTCTGGGCGTTGAACGCCTTGCAGAATTCCATGATGTTCAAACCACGTTGACCCAATGCCGGGCCGATAGGGGGTGATGGGTTGGCCTTGCCAGCTGGTACTTGCAGCTTAACGAAGCCGACGATTTTTTTCGCCATGTTT
>CAIODE010000581.1 GCA_903856875.1 uncultured Burkholderiales bacterium | reverse complement strand
CCGCCATTTGTTCAACGAAGCCTATTTGATGCACACCAGCACCAGCCCGCAGTACAGCATCATTGCCAGCTGTGACGTAGCGGCGGCCATGATGGAGCCACCGGGTGGTACGGCATTGGTGGAGGAAAGTATTGCCGAGGCCCTTGATTTCCGCCGCGCCATGAGAAAAGTTGACGATGAGTACGGCAAGGACTGGTGGTTCAAGGTTTGGGGGCCAGAAAATTTGGTCGACGAAGGCATCGGTCGAGCCGAAGATTGGATTCTGCGCAGTGATCCCAAAAAGAAGGGCGGCAAGTGGCACGGCTTCGGTCAAATGGCCGACGGCTTTAACATGCTCGACCCCATCAAGGCCACCCTTGTCACGCCCGGCTTGAACTTGGATGGCAAGTTCGATAAAACAGGTATTCCGGCTTCAGTTCTGACCAAGTTTCTAACGGAACACGGCGTGGTGGTTGAAAAAACCGGCTTGTACAGTTTCTTCATCATGTTCACCATTGGCATTACCAAAGGGCGATGGAATTCTTTGCTGACAGCTTTGCAGCAGTTCAAGGACGACTACGACCGCAACCAACCCATGTGGCGCATCATGCCGGAGTTTTGTCAGAAGCAACCCAAGTATGAACGCATGGGTTTGCGCGATTTGTGTCAGCACATTCACACGCTGTATGCCAAATACGATGTGGCACGTCTAACAACCGAAATGTATTTGTCTGACCTCACACCGGCCATGACGCCCGCTGACGCATATGCACACATTGCACGTCGCCAAACCGAGCGTGTATCGATTGATGAGCTTGAAGGGCGCATCACGGTTGGGCTTGTGACGCCTTACCCACCTGGAATTCCATTGTTGGTGCCTGGTGAAGTCTTCAATAAGAAAATTGTGGATTACCTCAAGTTTTCCCGCGAATTCAATCTTCAGTGTCCTGGCTTTGAAACAGACATTCATGGCTTGGTGGAGGAGAAGGGCGATGACGGCGTCAAACGCTACTTTGCCGATTGCGTGCGCAAGGCTGCGAAATAGTTATTTCTAATGAATTTGAAAAATCGGACACTTCAATTCTCAGCAATCCTGCTTGTTGTTTCGCTTGGCGCAGGTTCCTTGATTTGGTTTCGACTTCAAGAAAGAAAACCAACAGAAAACAAAGTCCAAATCAAAGTTTTTCAAGCCAAAGAAGTTACTTCACCCTCCCAGCAATCGCTCTCCGGACGCATTGAAATGTCTGGTGTGGTGGTGTCAACTGAATTGGCAACTTTGCGAGCCAAAACAGCTGGCGTTCTCGTTCGGCTTCATGTGCAAGAAGGAAGTGAAGTTCGCAAAGGCCAAGTCTTGGCTGAAATTGACATCAGCGATTTAAAATCCAGAACCGATGAGCGAGAAGCCGCATTGTTGGCTGCTAGAAGATCTTTCGATTTTGCTCAATCTCAACACAAAGCCAATGCAGACTTAGCATCCCAAGGCTTTATTTCTCAAAATGCACTTGTGAGTTCCAATGTGAACTTGTCAAGTGCAGAGGCTCAGTTCAAGGCTGCTGAAAGTGCCGCAGTGGCGCATCGAAAGTTGTTAAATGACGCAGTTCTGACAGCGCCCATTGACGGCATTATTTCAAAGCGGCATGCATTGGTCGGTGAAAAACTTTCTTTAGAGCAAGAAGTGCTGAGTCTGGTCAATCCTGGGCGCCTCGAATTCAAGACCATGGTCGACAGTGCTGCCAGCCAATTGCTAAAGCCTGGACAATTGATTGATATCTCATTGGAAGGATTGAGCAAGCCTGTTGCAGGGCGGCTTGACCGAATCAGTCCAGGCAATGATGTTGCAGCCAGAGCATTGCCTGTCTTTATTTCTTTAGCTAACCCCAAGGCTGCAAGCATTCGCCCTGGTCTGATGGGAACAGCCACAGTGTCCTATCCAATGTCCGCTTCAGGTTTAACCTTGCCTATCAGTGCGATTCAGGAAGAAGGCGGTAAAAACGTTGTGTGGGCACTTCGCCAAGGCTTGTTGCAGCGTCAAACGGTCACTGTGGGTATGAAGGATTCTCAGGGTTTGAATGCCTATATTTTGGATGGTGTGAAGGCAGAGGATCAAGTTTTGGTACTTAGATTTGAGGGCTTGAAAGAGGGCACCAAATACGAGGTCAAGCCCTGATGTGGGTTACCCGAGTTTCGATTGCCAGGCCTGTTTTTGCCGTCATGGTGATGTTCGCCTTGTGTGTTCTGGGCATTTTTTCTTATGTCAAATTAGGTGTCGAACAATTACCAGACCTGAATTTGCCCATTGCCTATGTGGATGTGCTTTACCCAGGCGCATCACCTCAATCTGTCGAAGAAGAAATTACCAAAAAAATTGAAGAGGCATTGAATGGCATTGCGGGTGTGAAGCGCATCACTTCGCGTTCGTTTGAGGGCAGAAGTCAAACCAGTGTTGAATTTAATTTGAATGCCACCATGGCTCGTGGCATGCAAGATGTTCGAGACAAAATTGCGGCCGTTCAAGCAAGTTTCCCGAAAGATGCCAAAACGCCTCTGGTTTTGCGAGTCAACAACGAAGCTTCAGAGCCCGTTGCTGTCATTGGCGTTTTGTCTTCGACCAAAACCCACCGTGATGTCTCGATGTTGGCCGAATTGCAAGTCGTGAAAAGACTTCAGCGAATTGATGGGGTGGCTTTCATCAGAATTTCAGGCAATGCCACTCGAGAAGTCAGAATTGACTTGGACCAGCAAAATTTAAGAGCCAATTCGCTGCTTCCGGGTGATTTAAGCAATGCCCTTAAGGCGCAAAATCAAGACGCGCCGATTGGTCTTATTTCCAATGCCATCCAAGACGGTATTCTTCGGATGGAAGGTCGCGCTAAAAACTTTTTAGATTTAAATTCTGTGGTGGTGATGCAGCGACAGTCACTGCCCATTACGGTAGCCGATCTAGGCCATCTTTATTTGCGTGAACGTGAATTGGATTCCATGGCGCGCATCAATGAGCAACGGGCTGTCACGATTGAAGTTTTCAAGCAACAAGACGCCAACATTGTGACGACCGGTGAGGGCATCAAAGAGGCCTTGCTTGAACTGCAAAAACAGATTCCGCCAGATGTGGATGTGCGCACCATCAGCTTGAACAGCGATTGGGTGAATGCTTCCCTGAAAGGGGTGCAGAAAACCTTGATAGAAGGCGCATTGCTCACGGTGGCCATTGTGCTGTTGTTTTTAAAATCTTGGCGGAGCACCGTGATTACGGGGTTGACCTTGCCAATTTCTGTCATATCAAGTTTCATTGCAGTTCAGGCTTTTGGCTTTACTCTGAATTTCATGACGATGATGGCCTTGTCATTGTGCATCGGTTTGTTGGTTGACGATGCCATTGTGGTTCGAGAAAACATCGTGCGTCATTTGGCGATGGGCAAATCGCACATGCAAGCTGCACTCGAAGGCACTGAAGAAATTGGGCTGGCTGTTTTAGCCACCACATTTGCAATCTGTGCCGTCTTTGTACCCATGGCTTTTATGGACGGCATTACAGGCAGATTGTTTCTCCCCTTTGGTATCACGGTGGTTGTTGCGGTCGTTATTTCATTGCTGGTCAGCTTTACGCTAGATCCCATGCTTTCGAGTGTGTGGGCAGAACCTCCCAATGCCAAACTCACTCACCTGCCTGTTTTAGGATTTCTAATTCAACAGGTAGACCGCTTCATGGCGGCTTGTCATGGTGCTTATGAGTCTTTGATTCATTGGATATTTGATGACGCTGGTTGGCGCATTGGTTCCAAAATGAAGATATCCCATCGATTGTTCATCTTGCTGATCGGTGTGCTGAGTTTGTTGGCAGCAGTTTGGTTAAGTAAGTTGGTGGGTACAGAATTTATTCCTCAAACAGATCGAGGATTGATTCAAATCACGATGCGCTTGCCTGTAGGTTCTAGCTTGCAAAGAAGCAGCGAAAAGTTGTCTCAGGTTGAATCCCTCATCCGCGCAGTGCCTGAAGTCAGTACTGTTGTCACAGTCATTGGTGGCAGCGATGCTGGATTTTTAGTGGGACGAAATCAAGCGGCTATGAACATTATTTTGAGGCCTAAAACAGAACGTCAGAGAACTCAAAAACAAATCGAAGAAGAACTGCGAAAAATCACACAACCCGTTTCAGGCATTGAAGTTGCCATTGGGCTAGATCGTCCTATCTACATTGCGGTTCTAGGCAATGATTCTGCAAGCTTGTCGCAGTTCACGAAGGAATTTTCAGACAAGATCAAAACAATTCCTGGCATTGTGGATGTCGATATTTCTGTCAAACCAGGATTGACCGCCTATCGCGTTAAATTAGATGATCTGGCTATTCGTGAACTCGGTCTGAATGCAGGACAAGTTGCGCAAACCTTAAGGGCTTATGTCAATGGTGAAGTGGCCACCACATGGTTGGCTGGCGACGGCGAGCAAGTTCAAGTTGTTTTGCGTTTGCCTGAAATTAACAGACAGCATCTGGTTCAGATGAACAAATTACCAGTTGCGTACACCAAGGACGGGCAAGCCATTGAACTGGCCCGCGTTGCCAAAATTGAGCCGACTCAAAATCCAGAGGTGATTCGACGTCAAAACTTGATGCGACGTGAGGCTATATTTGCCAGTGTTCAAGGCCGCCCTGCTGGCGCTG
>CAIODE010000580.1 GCA_903856875.1 uncultured Burkholderiales bacterium | reverse complement strand
GTGCCATTGGCAATTTGAATGGCCTCATTGATGTTCTTGAACTGAATGATGGGTGAGACAGGACCAAAGGTTTCCTCTTTCACAAGCATCATGTCGGGCGTGACATGGTCCAACACAGTAGGTGAATACAAGGCGCCGTGCCTTTGATTTCCAAGCAACAAACGAGCACCCTTGGTCACGGCTTCATTGACGCGAGTTTCAAAAAATTGAGCTGCAGCTTCATCAATCACTGTGCCCATAAGATGGTCTGGATTGGAAGGGTCTCCATAAGACCACGCCTTGGTTTTTTGCACCACCAAGTCGGTAAATTCTGCAGCCACCGATTGGTGAACCAGCATGCGCTTCACAGCTGTACAACGTTGGCCTGAATTTTTATACGAACCCTGAACAGCCAAGCTAGAAGCCTCTTCCAAATCAGCATCCTCCATCACAATGAGAGGGTCGTTACCACCCAACTCCAACACAATGCGTCGGTAACCCGCCTTGTTGGCAATGTACTTGCCAATGGCAACGCCACCGGTGAAGGTAATGAGATCCACACTGGGGTGGGTCAACATCTCATCGGCAATTTCACGTGGGTCGCCGGTGATCACACTGAGCATCTCGGGTGGCAATCCTGCTTGGTAGAGCAAGTCGGCAAAATAGATGGCCGAGTAAGGCACCTTCTCCGAAGGCTTCAGCACCATGCGATTGTTGGTGGCCACGCTGGGAATCACTTTGTGAGCCACCTGATTCATAGGGTGATTGAAAGGCGTGATGGCCGTGATCACGCCCAGCAAGGGCGCGCGCTGTGTATAAACACGTCGCTGCTTGCCATGGTGCGTTAAGTCGCAACTGAAAATTTGGCCATCGTCTTTTAAAACTTCTTGCGCGCCAAACAGCAACACATCGCTCACACGACCCGCTTCATACACAGCATCTTTGATGCACAAGCCTGATTCTGCTGAAATTAAATGGGCAATGTCATCCAAATGATCTCGCACCAAGGCTGCCGCTTTGTTCAAAATGGCGGCTCTTTCAAATCTTGTTAATTGAGGTTTGTAGGCATGCGCCAACGCATAGGCCTGCCGCACCTCCTCTAACGTAGCCTTGGGCACAGTGCCAATGCGCTCTGCCGAATAAGGATTGAAAACCTCAATGGCACGATCTCTACCAGCACCTATTTTTTGGCCCCCAATGCGCATGGCATCGAGTTGGTGATCTCGGATAAATTGGGCAACTTGACTCATGACAATCACCTTCTCAAACTTCAAGCAGATTGGCCAAAATTCAAAGCCAAATCAAACGCGTCAAAATTGCGCCAGCGGCGTTGTCTGTTTAAATTGGGCACTGCACGGTTCATGACCAAAGGCACGCGCTGCTCACTGATGCCACCATGAGAGCGCAAAGGCACATCGAGCCCCGACAAATCATGCTTAGATTTGGAGGTGCCCAGAACTGTATCGCGCTCAGACACCACCACCAAGTCACCCAACCTGTCGGCAGGGAGTTCAAATTGAGCAGCTGCTTGTTCTCGAGTTAAAACCACTTCGATGCCGTGCTCTGCTTGCAGTTTTTTGCAAGCCGCCACAGGGTCTGTGCCTGCTGGCAAATAGATCGTCGCAAATGAACCCAGGGCGCCATGGTGCACCACATAAGGGTCTGTAATCGGCAAGATCACGCGCACCGAACCCACACCCAGCCAGGCATCAAACCAATCTTGCAAATAAATCACTTGAGGTTGGCCGTCCATGCCCACCTTGGCATTCATGCCGTGGTCGGCCGTGAGCACCACCAAACAACCCATGGCATCGAGTTGCGCCATGTAACCGTCCATCATGGCGTAAAACTCGTTGGCGCCTGCGGTGCCTGGGGCAAATTTGTGTTGAATGTAATCTGTCGTAGAGAGGTACATCACATCAGGACGCTGATTTTTCATCAGCCAGACCCCTGCCGCAAAAACAAATTCGGACAAGTCTGCGCTGTAAACACTGGGCAAGAGTTTGCCAACTTTTTGCAGGACATCGTCAATGCCATGTTCAGCGACGGTCGCCTTGTCTGCTTTTTCTGCAGAAAAGCAAATGCCCTTCATGTTGTGGCCCAACAGTTGCCGGAGCTTGTCTTTGGCCGTGACCACTGCCATTTTGCAGCCCGCATCGGACAAAGCTGCCAGCAAGGACGGCGCACGCAGCCACTTGGGATCGTTCATCATCACTTCTACATTGTTGGCACTGTCGTACAAGTAATTGCCGCAGATACCATGAACACTGGGCGGTGCGCCTGTCACGATGGACAAATTATTCGGATTGGTAAAACTTGGCACGACACAGTCTGCCTGCAGTCCGGTACCTTCCGCCAACACTTTTTTCATCCAGGGCATGTGCCCTCCAGCCACAGCCTGGCCTAAATAATCGGGTTCACATCCATCTACGCAAACCACCACCACAGGCTGTTTTGGCATTTGATATGAACGATTGTTAACTTGCATTTTTTGTCCTGTTCAGAATTTAAGGCGTTGTAAGCTCGGAGTATTTAACAT
>CAIODE010000579.1 GCA_903856875.1 uncultured Burkholderiales bacterium | reverse complement strand
TGCTTCTACAGCTTTCATGTTGAGCTTGACGCCTAGGCCAGGTTGCGTCGGCACCTCAATCATGCCGCCCTTAATGTGCAGCGGTTCTTGTGTGAGGTATTGGCCATCTTGCCAAATCCAATGTGTGTCAATGGCTGTTACTTTGCCAGGGGCCGCGGCGGCGCAATGCGTGAACATGGCCAAAGACACATCAAAGTGGTTGTTGGAATGAGAGCCCCAGGTGAGGTCGAACATTTGGCACAACTGCGCCACCCGAACCGAGCCTTGTAAGGTCCAGAAGTGCGGGTCGGCCAAAGGGATGTCAACCGATTGCAATTGAATGTTGTGTGCCATTTCGCGCCAATCTGTGGCCACCATGTTGGTGGCGGTGAGCAAGCCTGTGGCACGTTTGAATTCGGCCATCACTTCGCGGCCTGAATACACACCTTCTGCGCCGCAAGGGTCTTCTGCATAGGCCATGGTGTTTCTATGGTCACGCAGCAAGCGAATAGCATCTTTCAAAAGCCATCCCCCATTGGGATCCAAGGTGATGCGGGCTTCAGGAAATCTCTCGTGCAAAGCCACAATGGCTTCAACTTCTTCTTCACCCCGCAACACACCGCCCTTCAGTTTGAAATCTTGAAAGCCATAGCGATCTTGCGCAGCTTGCGCCAATCGCACTATGGCTTCTGGGGTAAGGGCTTCTTCGTGTCGCAGTCGTTGCCAATCGTTGTTGGCTTCGGGTTCACTGTGGTAGGGTAAGTCTGTTTTTTGGCGGTCTGCCAAGTAAAACAGATAACCCAAAACTTGAACACTGGTGCGCTGCTGGCCTTCACCCAGCAATGCTGCAACTGGCACGCCCAAGTGCTGGCCCATCAAGTCGAGCAAGGCACTTTCAACAGCGGTGACTGCATGGATGGCAACACGCAAATCAAATGTTTGATTACCACGTCCACCAGCATCGCGATCGGCAAATTTATGCTGCAAAGAGTTGAGCAAATTTTTATATTGACCAATGCTTTGACCTTCGATCCAAGGCTTTGCATCCTCAATGGTTTTGCGAATTTTTTCACCACCAGGCACTTCTCCAATGCCGCTGTTGCCACTCGAGTCGGTGAGGATGATCAAGTTGCGTGTGAAGAACGGGCCATGGGCGCCGCTTAGATTGAGCAGCATGCCATCGCGGCCTGCAACAGGGATCACTTGAAGGCGCGTGATGGAGGGAGTGGTGTTCATGGGTGGTTAAAAAAGGAGGTTGAATCGTCAAAATAGCATGACCTTAAGAGATCGTACAACCTAAGACAATTCATGTTGATTGGAGAAACCCTAAGTGACCCTGCGTGTTGATTGAGCTGAGCTTTCACTTTTCTTCAAGCGATCGCGGCTGTTGGACAAATGCGTCCGCATGGCGGCTCGCGCAGCCTCGGAATCTTGGGCCGCAATGGCATTGAAAATACTTTCATGTTCTTCGTTCACGCGGCGCAGGTAGGCCAAATGCTCTGGCGTGACAGGCAAGGGGTTTTCAAGTCGAACACGTGGAATAGCGCCC
>CAIODE010000578.1 GCA_903856875.1 uncultured Burkholderiales bacterium | reverse complement strand
TGAACACCAAGTCGGCGCCTTCTGCTTTGTCGCGCTGGTTAATGCGCCACAGCGTGGCCAAACGTTCGCTGATCAGGTCTTGGTGCGGCGAAAAAGTGTCGTAAGGCAGTGTTTCCCAGTCGGGAAAAATGGCGCAGCGTAGGCCCGGTGCAAAGAAAGCCACCTCGTCCATCAAGCGCTGCGTGTCGGCGGCGTCAGATGTGACCACAGCAGTTAGGCGGCCTTGGGCTTTTTCGCGTTCGGCCAGTTGGGCCAATAGCACAGCGTCTGCCGATCCCATGGGACGGGGCAGAGTGAAGCGTTTTCCTAAGCTAAGCGCGGGTAATTGCATGAACTCCAATAGTATAGTTGGCGTATTGGCACTCCAAAGCGATTCACTGTGAACCCCACTGACCTTTCTGACCTTTTTGAATCTGTCAGCCTTGAAGACTCTGAAACCAAGGCTCCTCAGGCGCGCTGTTTTGCGTTGGTACCTTGTGCAGGTTCGGGTTCGCGAGCTGGCACGGTCATGCCCAAACAGTACGAGCTGATTGCCGGTCAAAGCATGGTGATGCACACCTTGGCGGCATTGCAGTCAGTCGACAGACTTGAAAAAACTGTGGTGGTGGTGTCGCCCACAGATCCGCATGTGTGGCCTGAGTCAACAGTACAACGCATTCAATGCGGCGGTGCCACTCGCGCCGAGTCGGTGTTCAACGGCCTAACCCAACTGCTGACAGATGGTGTCAAAAATCCAGAAGGTGTTCAATCTGACGATTGGATTTTGGTGCACGATGCAGCGCGTTGTCTCATTACCGATTTCGAAATTAACCGCTTAATCGATGCCTGTTTGGACGATGAAGTAGGCGGCTTGTTGGCTTTGCCATTGCCTGATACTTTAAAAGCTTCAGTCAATGGCCGCGTGAGCGAAACATTGCCGCGTCAAGACAAATGGTTGGCGCAAACGCCGCAAATGTTCAGGGCTGGACAATTGCACGCAGCCTTAGCAGCCAAGGCCGCTGAAAATTTCGAGGGCATTACCGATGAAGCCAGCGCCATGGAGATGGCAGGGTTTGCGCCCAAGTTGGTGGTGGGCAGTCCGCATAATTTCAAAGTCACTTACCCGCCAGATTTTGCATTGGCTGAAGATTTACTCAGGAGCAGAACATGAACATTCGAGTAGGCGAAGGTTGGGACACACACGCCTTGGTGGCAGGCCGTCCTTTGATGTTGGGCGGCGTGCACATTCCGCACGACAAAGGATTGTTAGGCCACTCGGATGCCGACGTGTTGTTGCACGCCATCACCGATGCATTGCTTGGCGCTGCAGGCCTGGGCGACATTGGCCAGCACTTTCCAGACACCGATGCCACTTACAAAGGCGCTGACTCCGTCAAGCTTTTGAAAAAAGCTTACGAGCACGTCAAACATTTAGGTTGGCATTTAGGCAATGTCGATTGCACCATCATTGCGCAAGCGCCCAAGTTGGCACCACATCGCTCAGACATTCGGTCTTCCATTGCGAAAGCTTTGGGCGTGCCAGAATCATTTGTGAATGTGAAAGCCAAAACTGCAGAAAAAATGGGCCCTGTGGGTGAGGGCCTTAGCATGGAAGCCCGGGCTGTGGTGTTGATTCACAAGCCCTGATTTTTACTGAGCGGCCCAGCCGCCGTCCATGTTCCAAGCCACGCCGCGAATGTTGTTGCCAGCAGCAGAGCAGAAGAACACTGCCAACTCACCCAACTCTTCAGGTGTGGTGAATTGCATAGAAGGTTCTTTCTCGCCCAACAACAACTCAGTGGCCGCTTGGTTGCTCAAGCCCAAAGTCTCTGCTTTGGCATCCACTTGTTTTTGAACCAGAGGTGTGAGCACCCAGCCTGGACAAATGGCATTGCACGTAATGCCCGATTTGGCGTTTTCCAATGCAGTCACTTTGGTCAAGCCCACAATGCCGTGCTTGGCGGCTACATACGCTGACTTTTCGGCAGAGCCCACCAAGCCATGAACCGATGCCACATTGATGATGCGGCCCCAGTTGGCCTTTTGCATGGCAGGCAGCACAACGCGTGACGCATGAAAGGCACTGGACAAATTGATGGCAATGATGGCATCCCAGCGCTCAATCGGAAAATTTTCGACGCGGGCCACATGCTGAATGCCAGCGTTGTTGACCAAAATATCGACGCTGCCAAATTTCTCTTGGGCAAACTTCACCATGGCTTCAATTTCGGGGGGCTTGCTCATGTCGGCGCCGTGATAGGCCACTTTGGCGCCTAATGCCGCAATTTCAGCTTCGGGTCCGGCATGGTCGCCAAAGCCATTCAAAACAATGTTAGCGCCTTGCTTGGCCAGGGCTTTGGCAATGCCTAAGCCAATGCCGCTGGTAGAGCCGGTGATGAGTGCAGTTTTGCCTTTCAGCATGGTGGATCTCCGAATGAATTACGATGTGGAAAAGTGAATTATGGCGCGTCAATGCCACAGGGAACTGACGACCGTACTCTAAATTTAGAATTGACCCTCAATATGCTCGAACCCGTCCTTGATTTCGTTTCATGCCCTGACCCTCAGGGCTCTCACCGCATGGCTTATTGGTCTTGGGGAGATTCAACGTCTTCGCATGTGGTTTTTTGTGTGCATGGTTTAACTCGGCAAGGCCGTGATTTTGATTTGCTTGCCCAAGCCCTGGTTGTATCTGCCAAAGCTGCTGGTTTGCCCGCCATCCGAGTCATTTGTCCCGATGTGGTGGGCCGCGGGAAAAGCGATTGGTTGCAAGACCCCTTGGGTTACCAATTTCCTCAATATGCCGCTGACATGGCTGTGCTGCTGCAAAGCTTGAACACACAGAAAACGATAGAACGCCTCGATTGGGTTGGCACCAGCATGGGCGGTGTGATTGGCATGTTGATGGCAGCCAGAGAATTGCCAGTGCACGTTCGCCATTTGGTTTTGAACGACATTGGTCCGCCCGTCTCATGGAAGTCCATTTTGAACATGAAGACCTATGTGGGCGAAGTGGGCAAGTTTCAAACGGTGCAAGACGCGGCCAATGCCATCTGGGAAATTTCCAAATCCTTTGGCCCGCATACCTCTGCAGAGTGGCTGGCTTTGTCTCAAAACATGGTACGGCGTTTGGAAGACGGCACTTATTGTTTGCATTACGACCCGCAACTCAGAGTACCCATTCGCGCAGTCACTGAAGAACAAGCCAAAGCTGGTGAAGCCACTTTGTGGCAAGTTTACGATTTGATTCAGTGCCCCACATTGCTCATTCGCGGCGCTGAATCGGAATTACTAAGTGCTGCCTCTGCATTGGAAATGACCCAACGCGGTGCCCGCGCCAAAGTAGCTACTTTGCCAGGCGTGGGTCATGCACCCACTCTCACGCACGAAGACCAAATTGACATCGTTCGGCAGTTTTTAGGTTTGCATGCATGAGTGCTGAGCTTGAAGATGTATTGGTTCGTGCAAGAGCGTTTGCCGAGCCCTTTTTGTCGGGTGAATATTTAGACACCGGCGAGAACATGCTCGAGCATGCCGATGCCGTGGCCTCTATTTTGGACACCATGAGCAGTGGCAACGATGTGAAGGCGGCCAGTTATTTGGTGTATGCCTGCCCTCACTTAAGCCGGCCCCGCGAAGTGATTGCCAAAACATTTGGCGATGAGTTT
>CAIODE010000577.1 GCA_903856875.1 uncultured Burkholderiales bacterium | reverse complement strand
TCTACCGGTTCCATTGGCACCAACACCTTGGACGTCCTGTCAAAGCATTTAGACCGGTTTCAGGTGTTTGCCTTAACGGCGTCCAAGCAGGTCGATGTGATCTTGGCGCACTGCGCACAATTCAAGCCCAAGTTTGCAGTGATGGCCCAAGAAGATGCGGGGCGTTTGCTGGCGGAACGCATCAAAGCTGAAGGCTTAGCTGTCGAAGTGCGGTGGGGGCCTGACGCTTTGGACTGGGTGTCTGCTCACGAAGAGGTGCATGCCGTGATGGCCGCCATTGTGGGCGCTGCGGGTTTGTCTCCTTGCTTGGCTGCGGCCCATGCAGGCAAGCGTTTGTTGTTGGCCAACAAAGAAGCCTTGGTGGTGGGCGGTGAAGTCTTTTTAAGTGCGGTCAAAAAAGGCGGTGCTGTGTTGTTGCCCATCGACAGTGAACACTCGGCGGTGTTTCAGTCTTTGCCTGAAAACCCAAGCACTTGGGCTGAACGCATTGATCAAATTATCTTGACTGCATCGGGCGGCCCATTCAGAACACGCGATGTCGCCAGTTTGAGAAACGTCACACCCGAAGAAGCCTGTGCACACCCCAATTGGGTCATGGGCCGAAAAATTTCAGTCGACTCCGCCACCATGATGAACAAAGCCTTGGAAGTCATTGAGGCGCGTTATTTGTTTGGCGTATCGCCAGCGCAGATCTCTGTGGTCATTCATCCGCAAAGCATCATTCACTCCATGGTGAAGTACAAAGACACTTCCATCGTGGCTCAGTTGGGCACGCCCGATATGCGTGTCCCCATTGCATACGGCTTAAGTTGGCCTGAGCGAATTACCTCGGGTGCTCAAACGCTTGATTTTCACAATCTCAAGCCCATGACCTTTGAAGCCATTGATGACCATGGCCACCCCGATAGATTTCCTGGTTTGAAATTGGCTTGGCAATCTTTGAGTGCAACTTCCGGTACGTGTGCTGTGCTCAATGCGGCCAATGAAGTTGCGGTAGAAGCTTTCTTGAACAAGCAAATTAGATTTGATCAAATTCACCAGGTGAACATCGATACTTTGGCCAAAGTGCAGCCGCAATCGCCCCAAAGCTTGCCTGACTTGCTGGCGCTTGATGCGCAAAGCCGTGCGACAGCTTCCGAAGTGGCCCGTGCTTGCCGTGCTTGACGCCTCACCGTGCTAACGCTGCTTGCTTTCCTCTTTGCACTCACCCTCTTAATTGCGGTGCATGAGTATGGCCACTACCGAATGGCGGTAGCCTGTAAGGTGCCTGTTTTGGTTTTTTCAATTGGTTTTGGAAAAGCACTTTACCGTTGGCGTGCCAAGCATCCAAGAGAAGGACAAAACACCGAGTTTGTCATCAGCGCATTGCCTTTGGGGGGCTATGTTCAGATGCTTGACAGCCGAGAGGCTGCGGTGGCCATCGATCAACTTCCTCTGGCCTTTGACCAACGCAGTTTGAAAGTTCGCGCGGCCATTGTGGCGGCTGGTCCCTTGGCCAATTTGCTGTTGGCGCTTGTCTTGTTCAGCGCTGTTGCTTGGTGGGGTCATCCTAAAATTTTGCCTGTCATTGGTCGTGTAGAGGCCGGTGCCGCCGCTGACCTTGCGGGTTTGCAAACAGGTGATCGCGTTTTAAAAGTGGGCCTTCAAGAGGTCAAGGATGCGCAGCACTTAAGAGCATTGATTCGCGGCGAAGTGGCCCCTGAAGAGAATGCAGAAGAATCAGACAAGGCGGCAGTTTGGGAAATTGACCGTCAAGGCCAGCGCCTTTCACTGGCCGTCAAACCCTTGCTCACTTCATTGCCAGGTCAGCCCGAGTCGAGTGCTGTCAGGCGCATTGGGGCAGTGGTGGGTGAGCCCTCCGACACAGAGTGGGTGAGCGCAGGTTTTTTGGAAGGCTTGGCCAGTGGCTACGGCCAAGTTGAGCAAATCACGCTCCTCACGGGCCAGCTCATTGGTCAAATGCTCACAGGCGAGGCGTCGTCTAAGCACCTGAGCGGCCCTTTGACCATTGCTGAGCAGGCTGGGCAGTCTGCCCAAAGGGGATTGCCTTCCTATTTGACTTTTTTGGGCTTGATCAGCGTCAGTTTGGGACTTCTCAATCTCCTGCCATTGCCCATGTTGGATGGGGGTCACCTGATGTATTATCTTTGGGAGTCTTTGACCGGCAATCCGGTTTCCGTTGCTTGGCAGCGGGGTTTGCAAAAAGTCGGTTTAGCCTTGTTGGTTTTCATCATGGCATTGGCTTTTTTCAATGATCTGACCCGACTCTTTACTTAATTCAAACGCATGAACTTTTTCCCAAATCGATTTCGCTTGCAACACTTGTGCGTGCTGGTTGCAGCTGCCATCAGCAGCATGTCTGCATGGGCCGTTGAGCCTTTCAAATTGAAGGACATTCGCGTTGAAGGTCTTCAGCGCATTGAGTCCGGCACTGTGTTTGCTTCTTTGCCTTTTCGCATTGGCGATATGTACAACGATGAATCGGGTGCAGCCGCCATTCGTGCCTTGTTTGCATTGGGTTTGTTCAAGGATGTGAGGCTTGATGCCCAAGGCGATGTCTTGGTGGTCATTGTCGAAGAGCGTCCATCCATTTCAGAAGTTGAATGGGTGGGTTTGAAAGAGTTCGACAAAGATGTCCTGATCAAGGCGTTGAAAGAAGTGGGTATTTCTGAAGGTCGCCCCTTCGATAAAGCCCTGGCAGACAAAGCCGAGCAAGAATTAAAGCGTCAATACATCACGCGCAGCTTGTATGGTGCCGAGGTTGTCACAACCGTAACACCAGTTGATCGCAACCGTGTCAAATTGACCTTCACAGTCACGGAAGGCGGTCCGTCCAAAATCAAAGAAATTCGAATCACGGGCAACCAAAACTTCTCTGAAGACACCCTCAAAGACCAGTTCAATTTGGATGTGGGAGGCTGGCTAAGTTGGTACACCAAGTCTGATCGTTATTCTCGGACCAAGCTCAATGCTGACTTGGAAACGCTTCGCTCTTACTATTTAAGCCGTGGTTTCTTGGAGTTTCGAATTGACTCTACGCAAGTGGCCATCTCCCCCGACAAGCAAGACATCTCGATTGCTATCAATGTGACGGAAGGGGAGCGGTTCGTCGTTTCTGGTGTGAAGCTTGAAGGCAACTATTTGGGCAAGGATGACGAGTTCAAAGCCCTTGTCAAAATTGGCTTGGGTCAGCCGTACAACGCTGAAACAGTGGCCGAAACCAACAAAGCTTTTACCGATTATTTTGGCAAGTTTGGTTTTGCCTTCGCTCGTGTCGATGCCCGGCCTGAAATTGACCGATTGACAAACCGTGTGAATTTCGTCCTCATTGCAGAACCTTCTCGCCGTGCTTATGTTCGCCGCATCAATGTGGCTGGCAACAATCGAACACGCGACGAAGTGGTCAGGCGCGAATTTCGGCAGTTGGAATCTGCTTGGTACGACGGCGACAAAATCAAGTTATCGCGCGATCGTGTCGACCGTTTGGGCTTCTTTACCGAGGTCAACATTGATACCCAAGAAGTACCAGCCACCACCGACCAAGTTGACCTCACCGTCAATGTGGTGGAAAAACCGACTGGCAGTGTTTCACTTGGAGCCGGATTCTCCTCGACTGAAAAAGTGGCTCTGAGCTTTGGTATTCGCCAAGAAAATGCATTCGGATCTGGGAATTACTTGGCCACCGAAATCAATACCAGCAGATACAACAGAACGGTTGTGGTCAGCACCACAGATCCGTACTTCACGCCTGAAGGTATTTCTCGAACCATTGACGTATTTCACCGCACCACGCGTCCTTATCTGGGTGACTTGAATGCCTACAGTTTGGTCAGTTCGGGTGCTGGCATGCGTTTTGGTGTGCCTTTCAGTGAAATTGACACTGTTTATTTCGGCGCCAATTTAGAGCAGACCTCTATCCGCCCAGGCAACAACTTGCCCAACGCTTATGTCGAATACATGCAGCAATTTGGCTATACCAGCACAGCATTGCCGTTCACCATTGGCTGGGCCAGAGATGGGCGAGACAGCGCTTTGGTGCCAACGAGAGGCATTTTGCAACGCTTCAATTCAGATTTAAGCGCCACTGGTGACGCTCGTTACGTTCGCACCAACTACCAAATTCAGCAATACACGCCTTTAACTAAAAAGTACACATTGGCCTTGAATGCCGACTTGGGCTGGGGTCAAGGCTTGTCAAACCGGCCTTATCCGCTGTTCAAAAACTACTTCGTAGGTGGTTTGGGCAGCGTTCGCGGTTTCCAGCAATCAACTTTGGGGCCTTCAGACAGCACCAACAGCCTGTATTTGGGTGGGCCCAAGAAAGTTGTCATGAATGCTGAGCTCATGGCACCATTTCCGGGCGCGGGCAACGACCGAACTTTGCGACTTTTTGCCTTTACCGACCTCGGCCGAGCCTTTGGTGAGCATGAAAAAGTCAATCTCAGCGAACTCCGCTCCTCTGTCGGCGTGGGTTTAAGCTGGATTTCACCCATGGGTCCTTTGCGCTTTTCGTATGCTTTGCCTATGAAGCGTCAGGTTACGGATAAAATCCAAAGATTGCAATTCCAAATCGGAACTTCCTTTTAATGAAAACACTTCGTCATTTCTCTCAAGTTTGTTTGTTGGCACTCGGTGCACTGGGTGCTGCCGCGGTCAGCGCACAGGAATTCAAAATCGGTTTTGTCAACACAGATCGCATTTTTCGCGAGGCCAGTACTGCCAAGTCTGCTCAGGCCAAGTTGGAGCAAGAGTTTTCAAAGCGCGAAAAAGATTTGGTTGACTTGGGTAACACCATCAAGACGGCCTCAGATAAATTTGAACGTGAAGCGCCCACCTTGTCTGAAACACAGCGCAACACCCGTCAAAAGCAACTCATGGACCAAGACCGTGAGTTCCAGCGCAAGCGCCGCGAATTTCAAGAAGACCTGAACACGCGCAAAAATGAAGAACAACAAGTGGTCATTGAACGTGCAAACCGTGCAGTGAAAGTGGTGGCTGAAGCAGAAAAATACGACGTAATTTTCCAAGAAGCTGTCTATATCAACCCCAAGCACGACATCACTGACAAGGTTATCAAGTCTCTCAACGCCACGGCTGGCAAATAATCTCTGAGAGAAATGGACACGTTTTGTGCTGCAGCTTGGAGACATTGTTGAAGCCTTAGGCGGCAGCCTTCACGGCAGTCCACAAACACCTATCGAAAAATTGGCGCCGCTTGAAACAGCAGGGCCGAGTGATTTAAGTTTTCTAAGTCACCCTAAATACCAATTGCATTTGTCGCAATCGCATGCGGCTTGTGTCATTGTCACGCCGCAATTCAAAGAATTGGCCATCTCACGCGGCGCTTGCATCGTGACCGAAGACCCCTATCACTACTTTGCCAAACTCACGCAATTTTGGAAAAAGCAAACCGCTCCTGCTGCGGGTGCCCGAATCCACCCTAGTGCCGTGGTCGACCCCGAAGCCCACATTGCCGACACCGCCATCATCGGCCCATTGTGTGTGGTTGAGCGGGGTGCCAAGGTGGGCGCCTATTCTCAACTTAAATCCAGAGTGACTTTAGGTGAGTCTTGTGAAATTGGTGAGCGCTGCATTGTTCACTCAGGGGTCGTGATAGGTGCTGACGGATTTGGCTTTGCCTTGCACCAAGGCGCGTGGGAAAAAATTGAACAACTCGGCGCTGTGAAAATTGGGAACGATGTGGAGATTGGCGCAAACACCTGCATCGATCGAGGCGCTTTGCAAGACACGCTGATTGAAGATGGTGTGAAGCTCGACAACCTCATTCAAATTGGCCACAACGTGCACATCGGTAAACACACGGCCATGGCCGGTTGTGTGGGCGTGGCGGGCAGTGCGCGCATTGGCGCCCATTGCACGCTGGGTGGCGGCGCCATTGTGCTGGGACACCTCACTTTGGCTGATGGCGTGCACATTTCTGCAGCCTCTGTGGTCACACGTTCTATTTCTCAAGCTGGCAATTACACTGGCCTTTTCCCCCTCGACGACAATGTCACATGGGAAAAGAATGCAGCCAGTTTGAAGCAGTTGCACAAGCTACGCGATCGAATTAAATCCATGGAGGCTCAACTCCTTCAGCCACCATTTCAGGAAAACAAATCATGATGGACATTTACCAAATTCTCAAACAATTGCCACATCGTTTTCCCATTTTATTGGTCGACCGAGTGCTTGAAATCGAAAAGGGTGTGCGCATCAAAGCGCTGAAAAATGTCTCTGTCAATGAACCTTATTTCTCTGGACATTTTCCATCGCGTCCGGTCATGCCCGGTGTTTTGATGCTAGAAGCATTGGCTCAGGCTGCGGCATTGTTGGCTTTCGACACCATGGGTGAGACGCCCGATGAAAACACCGTGTACTACTTTGCTGGCATTGACGGTGCCCGTTTCAAACGGCCTGTAGAGCCAGGCGATCAACTCATTCTAGAAGTTGAACTAGATCGCATGAAAGCAGGCGTTTTCAAGTTCAAGGCGCGCGCCAAAGTGGGCGAAGAAATTGCCGTTGAAGCCGAACTCATGTGCACCATGCGCAAAGTGTCTTAACCCATCAAGCGTATGTTGACTCAGCCTCGTATTCATCCCACAGCCATTGTTGATCCTGCTGCTCAGCTAGACAGCAGTGTCATCGTGGGGCCCTACACGGTCATTGGTCCTCATGTTCGCATTGATGCTGGTACCTCGGTGGGCAGCCAATGTGTCATTGAAGGCCACACCACCATAGGCAAAGACAACACAATATTTCAGTTCAACTCTTTGGGCGCAGTGCCGCAAGATAAAAAATATGCCGGTGAGCCCTGTGAGTTGGTGATTGGCGAGCGCAACACCATCCGCGAGTTTTGCACTTTCAACATTGGTTCCCCTGGCGACACCGGTGTCACCCAATTGGGAAACGACAATTGGATCATGGCCTATGTCCATTTGGCGCACGATTGCAAGGTGGGCAATCACACTATTTTTGCCAACAGTTCTCAGTTGGCGGGTCATGTGCATGTAGACGACTGGGTTATTTTGGGCGGCTTCACGGTGGTGCACCAGTTCTGCCGTTTGGGTGCGCACAGTTTCACAGCCATGCATTCTTTGTTGTTTGCCGATTTGCCACCTTTTGTCATGGCACAAGGTCAGCCAGCACAGGCCAGGTCCATGAATTTTGAAGGTTTGAGAAGACGCGGCTTCACGCCCGAAAGAATTTCAGCTGTTAAGTCCATGTACAAAAGTTTGTACCGACAGCAACTCACACTGGCGCAGTCTCAAGCAGAAATTGAGTTGCTCTCGCAAAAGTACCCAGAAGCCAAGGACGATGTCGACATGATGATCAGCTTCTTGCAAGGTACTTCACCAGACCGCGGCATTGTGAGATAAGTGGTGCAAGCGCCTGGCATGTCTCAGCTTCCAAAAGCCCCTGATGGGGCTTTTTCCATGGCCATGGTGGCCGGTGAAACCTCAGGCGATTTGCTGGCAGGCTTGATGATGCAGGGCATTCGTGCGCAATGGCCAGAAGCCCATTTGTATGGCATTGGCGGACCGCGCATGCAAGCGCAAGGCTTCAAGGCTTTATGGCCTTCAGACAAATTGGCCGTGCGCGGCTATGTTGAAGTACTGCGCCACTACCAAGAAATTGTGGGCATTCGAAATCAACTCAAAGCACAATTGCTGGCCAAGCCGCCGCAGGTTTTTGTGGGCGTAGACGCCCCAGATTTCAACCTCGACTTGGAGCGTGATTTAAAGCAAACTGGCATTCCAACTGTGCATTTTGTGTGTCCTTCCATTTGGGCTTGGCGTGCAGATCGCATTGAGAAAATCAAACAAAGCGTCGATCATGTGCTGTGCATTTTCCCTTTTGAATCTGAATTGCTGCATGCACACGGCATTCCAGCCACCTATGTAGGACACCCTTTGGCGCAAGCCATTCCCATGCATGTTGATACGCTCAAAGCGCGGCATGAATTGAACTTGGATGCTGACAGGCCCGTGGTGGCAATGCTTCCGGGCAGTCGCGAATCAGAAATCACCTATTTGGCCGAGCGGTTTTTGAAAACGGCCATGTTGCTAAGCCAGCAGCAAGCCAATTTACAGTTTGTGTTGCCCGCCATGCCTGCCATGCAATCGTCCATCGAAAGCATTCGCGACAAGGTAGGCGCCACACAAGTTCAAATTTTGAAGGGTCAGTCACATGCGGCCTTGGCGGCGTGCGATGTCACGCTCATTGCCAGTGGCACGGCCACACTCGAAGCGGCGCTGTTTAAAAAGCCCATGGTCATTGCTTACAACATGAACTGGATCAGTTGGCAATTAATGAAGCGCAAAAAACTTCAGCCATGGGTGGGCCTGCCCAACATCTTGGCGCAAGAGTTTTGCGTGCCCGAACTTTTGCAAGACCAAGCCACACCCGAAAATATGGCTGTGGCTGTTTTAGACTGGCTGCGTTCTCCCGAAAAGGCCCAAGCATTGGCCAGTCGTTTTGAAACCATGCACCAGTCTTTGCTTCGTGACACTCCTACATTGGCAGCCCATGCGATCCAAACGCTTGTCAACGCCTGAACAGGTCAGCCTGGCCTGGGACACGCCTGGTTTACTGGCCGGTGTGGACGAGGCTGGGCGTGGCCCATTGGCGGGCCCCGTTGTGGCCGCCGCCGTGATCTTGGACGAGCTCAAGCCCATCAAAGGTTTGGCAGACTCTAAAAAATTGACAGCCAAAACTCGCGAGCGTTTGTTCGACGAAATCCGTGCCAAGGCTTTGTGTTTTGCCATTGCAGAGGCCAGCGTGGAAGAAATCGATCGCTTGAATATTTTGCAAGCCACGCTGTTGGCCATGCAAAGGGCGGTTGAGGCTTTGCGCTTGAAACCCACCTTGGTGTATGTCGATGGCAATCGCCTGCCTATCTTGGATGTGCGCGCAGAAGCCATTGTGAAAGGCGATGAAAAAGTCCAAGAAATATCTGCAGCTTCTATTCTGGCCAAGGTGTATCGCGATCGAATGTGCGACGAAATGCACCGGCAGTATCCAGAGTATGGCTTTGATGCGCACAAAGGATATGGCACGGCAGTTCACCTAAAGGCTCTGCAGAATTGGGGTGCCACGCCGCTTCACCGTAAAACCTTTGCGCCAGTGACGCAGGCCATCTTGGCTGCCCAAAAATCATGAAACTGATTACTTCTAAAGACAACCTTCGGCTGAAAACCATCCGACGTTTGACCCAAGACTCTCAGGCTTATCGCAAGCTGGGTTTGGTTTGGCTGGAAGGCGATCACTTGTGCCGGGCTGCATTGGACAGAGGTTTCAAACCCGAATTGGCCATCTTCACAGAGTCCATATGGCCAGCCTCAGAATTTGAGTGGTCGCAATGTGCGGATGAAGTGTGGACAGTGCCTGATGACTTGTTCACTGGTTTGAGTGCACTTGAATCCCCCGCCAAAATGGGTTTTTTATGGGCGCTGCCCGCGCCGCCAGAGTTGGACCCACATGCCGCCACAGTGGTTTTAGACCGACTTCAAGATGCTGGCAACGTGGGCGCCATTTTGCGCAGTGCTTCTGCCTTTGGTTTCAAGCAAGTTGTAGCCATCAAGGGCACGGCCGGCTTGTGGTCCTCCAAAGTTTTGCGTGCCGGAATGGGCGCGCATTTTGGCTTGCAATTGATTGAGTCAGCCAATGCAGAGATCCTTCGATCTCTCAAGATGCCTTTGCTTGGCACTGATGTGCATGAAGGCCCGTATTTGCACGACTTGCTCAAACAGGGTGGGTTGACTCGAAAGTGTGCTTGGGTGATGGGACATGAAGGGCAGGGCGTTTCAGCCGAAATCATGGCCCTTGTGACCCAAAAAATCAGAATTGCTCAGCCCGGCGGTGAGGAGTCATTGAATGTGGCCACGGCTGCGGCCATTTGCCTTCACGCCAGTGCCACTTCAATGTAAATGGTCAGCCATTGAAAAAATCAGTGAGACCCCTCTCGGGGACGCTCAGAGTCACGGCTATAATGAGAGGCTTTCCCGCATCAACCTGTACGCACCCGCTCAAAACAAGCCATTTCCCTTCAAAAGCAGCCAAAAAGAGAGCCTTATAGGGTGAATCTTGCGCGTGCTGGGGCGTACCCGAACCATACCGGAGAACCCAGTGCTTTTGTCTCTTCAGGGAACCTTCCCCTTAGCCATTTTGGCGCTTGCAGACGGCACGGTCTTTGTCGGCAACTCGATCGGAGCCTCTGGCTCTACTGTTGGTGAGGTGGTGTTCAACACCTCCCTCACAGGCTATCAAGAAATCCTCACTGACCCTAGCTACTGCCAGCAAATCGTGACGCTCACGTATCCGCACATTGGCAACTATGGTGTCAACCCAGAGGATGTCGAATCTGAAAAAGTCCATGCCGCTGGCTTGATCATCAAAGATCTGCCCATGTTTGCTAGCAATTTCCGATCAACAGAAACCCTTTCAGCTTACTTGTCTCGCAGTGGCACAGTGGCCATTGCCAACATTGACACCCGTCAACTCACGCGCCTTTTAAGAAGCAAAGGTGCTCAAAACGGCGCCATTGTGGCTTTGGCTGCAGGCCAAGCGGTCACGCCCGAACTCAAAGCAAATGCTGTCAAAGCAGCGCAGTCTGCGCCTGCGATGGCCGGTTTGGATTTGGCTCAAAAGGTCACTGTGCCTGCTGCCTACGCTTGGACCGAATCGGAGTGGCAACTGGGCAGCGGCTATGGCCAACAAACAGCTCCCCGTTTTCACGTAGTGGCCTACGACTTTGGCGTCAAGAAAAACATCTTGCGAATGCTGGCCGAGCGCGGCTGCAAAGTAACAGTGGTGCCGGCCAAAACGCCCGCTGCCGAAGTGTTTAAGCACAAGCCCGATGGCATCTTCTTGTCCAATGGCCCCGGCGATCCAGAGCCTTGCGACTACGCCATCAAATCTGCCAAAGAACTGATCGAAACAGGTATACCTACTTTTGGTATTTGCTTGGGCCACCAAATCATGGCTTTGGCAAGCGGCGCCAAAACTTTCAAAATGAAGTTTGGCCACCACGGAGCCAACCACCCCGTCAAAGACCTCGACTCGGGTCGTGTGTCGATCACCAGTCAAAACCACGGTTTTGCGGTGGACGAAAAAACATTGCCCGCCAACTTGCGCGCTACGCACGTGTCTTTGTTTGACGGCACTTTGCAAGGCTTGGCGCGCACCGACAAGCCAGCGTTCTGTTTCCAAGGTCACCCCGAGGCCTCTCCAGGGCCTCACGACATTGCCTATCTCTTCGATCGCTTCATCAACCTGATGGAGAAAAAATAACATGCCAAAGCGGACCGACCTTAAAAGCATTCTCATCATTGGCGCTGGCCCCATCATCATTGGCCAAGCCTGTGAGTTTGACTACTCTGGCGTACAAGCTTGCAAAGCTTTGCGCGAAGAGGGTTACAAAGTCATTTTGATCAACAGCAACCCTGCCACGATCATGACCGACCCTGCAACAGCAGACGTCACCTACATCGAACCCATCACGTGGCAAACGGTTGAGAAGATCATTGCCAAAGAACGCCCCGATGCCATTTTGCCCACCATGGGCGGTCAAACGGCGCTCAACTGTGCGCTCGATTTGTGGCACAACGGGGTGCTCGACAAATACAAAGTCGAACTCATCGGTGCCACACCTGAGGCCATCGACAAAGCAGAAGACCGCTTGAAATTCAAAGACGCCATGACCAAAATTGGTTTGGGTTCTGCGCGATCAGGCATTGCTCACAGCATGGAAGAAGCTTGGGATGTTCAGCGCACCGTTGGTTTCCCAACAGTCATTCGCCCTAGCTTTACCTTGGGCGGCACAGGCGGTGGTATTGCCTACAACCCAGAAGAGTTTGAAACCATTTGCAAACGCGGTTTGGAAGCGTCTCCCACCAACGAATTGCTCATTGAAGAGTCATTGCTGGGTTGGAAAGAATACGAGATGGAAGTGGTTCGCGACAAGGCGGACAACTGCATCATC
>CAIODE010000576.1 GCA_903856875.1 uncultured Burkholderiales bacterium | reverse complement strand
CGGAAAACCACGTGTCCCTCTGGGATTCAAAACAACAAGTGCGCACGACTGTCAAATATGAATGCGCTCAGAGAGGGATATCTACAACAGCAAGGGGAAAAAATCTTCACTTCCCCTTGGAAACAGCGTGTTTCTCCAGTAGCATGCGCTCAGCCGGATAAATAAGTTTCCGGCTGCGAACCAACTTCCGACCTAAGGAATTTCAAAATGGCAACTGCAAAAAAATCTCCGGCGAAAAAAGCTGCTCCTGCAAAAAAGGCAGCACCCGCCAAAAAACCCGCAGCGAAAAAAGCTGCTCCTGCAAAAAAGGCTGCTCCAGCTAAAAAAGCTGCGCCAGCCAAGAAAGCTGCTCCAGCCAAAAAGCCAGCAGCTAAAAAAGCCCCCGCTAAAAAGCGCACCCCAAATGCTGCTTTCATGAAAGCTTTAACACCAAGCGCCGCATTGGCTGCTGTGGTGGGTGCAGCTCCTCTGCCACGTACAGAAGTCGTGAGCAAGTTGTGGGTTTACATCAAGAAACACGGTCTGCAAGACCATGTCAACAAGCGCAACATCAACGCTGATGACAAACTGAAAGCCATCTTTGGCAAAGCTCAAGTCACCAAGTTTGAATTGGCTGGCTTGATCGGCAAACACTTGAAGTAATTCAGTGTTTTCCAAATGAAAAAAGCCGGGTCACCCCGGCTTTTTTTTGGGTCTTGTTGCAACTCACTTGGTCTTCATCGCATTTTGCGTGATGGCAGACAAGGTGACGCGTGTTGTGATGGCTTCTGGGTCGAGCATGATTTCAATCAGGGTTCCTTGATTTCTCGCCAATGCAGCCATGAGTGCTGGCTCAAACTCTTCGGTTTTCGAAATACGCACACCCTCATAGCCATAAGCTTTGGCCAAATTGGCAAAGTTGGGGTTGTTCAGGTGAGAGCCCATGTTGTGGGTTGGAAAATCTCTTTCCTGATGCATCCTGATGGTGCCGTACATGCCATTGTTCAACAGAACCACAATCGATTTGGCACCGTGCTGAGTGGCAGTGGCCAGTTCTTGCCCATTCATGAGGAAATCACCATCCCCTGCGATGGTAAAGACAACACGGCCCGTGAGCACTGCGGCCGCAACACCGGCAGGCACGCCATAACCCATGGCACCGACAGTGGGGGCCAACTGGGTTTTAAACCCCTTGCTCAGGCCGTGATGCTTGTAATACCGGTGCACCCAACTTGCGAAATTACCTGCACCATTCGTCAGCACCGCATCCGCAGGAAGATGCCGCTGCAGAACTGAAATAACTTCGGGCATGTTGACAAGGCCTTGCGCAGAGTCGGCGGGCAAGCCGGCCAAGGCCTGAGGCAGTGTGTTGGCCAGGTAGTCTGCATTGGCTTGTGACGCCCAATCGGTCCAAGGCACACTGGGCGGCGCAGTGAGCACTTCCAGGCTTCGGGCTGCTGCATTCATGCTTGCGCAAATGGCCAAATCTGCGTGGTAAACGCGATTCAATTCTTCAGCACTGGCATGGATGTGCACCAACTTTTGCTTGGGCTTTGGTACCTCCAACAAGGTATATCCACTGGTGGTCATTTCGCCTAAGCGCGGCCCAATGGCAATGATCAAATCGCTGTCCTTGATGCGTTGCGCCAATTTAGGGTTGATGCCAATGCCAACATCCCCCGCATACAAGGGGTGGAAATTGTCAAACGTGTCTTGAAAACGAAACGCATTGCCAACGGGTAATTGCCAATTTTCGGCAAAACGCTGAAGGGCTTGAGCCGACTGAGGCGTCCACCCTCCTCCTCCCGCAATCACAAATGGCCGTTGCGCCTGCAACAGCATTTCACGCAATTGGCGCAAGCTGCCAGGATCACTCCAAGCCTGAACGGGCTCAAGTTGAGGCAGCGGTCTTGAAGAAACTTCGTGGGTCAACATGTCTTCAGGCAAGACAAGCACAACCGGGCCAGGCCGGCCATTCATGGCAGTGGCAAAGGCGCGAGCCACGTATTCAGGAATTCTTTTGGCATCATCGATTCGCTCAACTCGCTTGGCCATGCCTTTGGTGCTTGGGCCAAAAAAGGAACAAAAATCGACTTCTTGGAAAGCTTCGCGGTCGCGGGTGTCGGTGGCGACATCTCCCACAAACAAGACCATGGGGGGTGGAATCTTGAAAAGCCGTATGAACGCCAATCGAGGCATTGGTGGCGCCTGGCCCTCGAGTTACAAAACAAACGCCTGGACGGCCTGTTAAACGGCCTTGCGCATCTGCCATGAACGCGGCCCCACCTTCTTGCCGGCAGGTGACAAACTGAATTTGGTTTTGGTACCTGTGAAATCCATCGAGAACAGCCAAGTAGCTTTCTCCAGGCACCCCGAAGGCATGGGTCACACCTTGTGCAATGAGGCACTCAACCAGGAGATGTCCTCCCATTTGAGAATGAATCTCAGCTTCTTGCAGTTTGACTTTTTGATCGCTCATAGGGCCTCTTGTAGTGATGGCCGCATGATACTTTCAAAGCGCGAGGGACAACTGCCTCTGGCTGATTGTTTAATTCACAACCCGATCGAATTTAAAGACGCCAGGCTCATTGACGGGGTCGACATCGACAGGAATGACTGACTTGGGCAAGAACTTGCCTTCGAAAAGCAATTTGGACAAGGGGTTTTCAATCCGTTGCTGAACGGCGCGTTTAAGAGGGCGGGCACCGAACACAGGATCGAATCCGACTTTGGCCAATTCAGCAACCGCAGCAGTTGAAACCTCCAAATGCAAATCCATCTTGGCCAACCGGGCTTCCAATATGTGCAGCTGAATTTTGGCAATCGACTCAATGTGCTTGGCATCCAAGCTGTGAAAGACGACTGTTTCATCAATTCGGTTTAAAAATTCAGGTCGAAAATGATTTTTGAGTTCGCCCCAAACAGCGTCTTTGATGTCTTCCCTAGGCTCGCCCACCATGGACTGAATCAGGTGTGAGCCAATGTTAGAAGTCATCACAATGATGGTGTTTTTAAAGTCGACTGTGCGGCCTTGGCCATCTGTGAGGCGACCATCGTCTAGAACTTGCAACAGCACATTGAACACATCGGGATGAGCCTTTTCAATCTCATCCAACAGCAATACAGAATAGGGCTTGCGACGAACCGCTTCGGTCAAGTAGCCGCCCTCTTCGTAGCCCACATAACCAGGCGGTGCACCTATAAGCCTTGCCACAGAATGCTTCTCCATGAACTCGCTCATGTCCATGCGAATGAGGTGGTCTTCACTGTCAAATAAGAAACCCGCCAGTGCTTTGCACAACTCCGTTTTGCCAACGCCTGTGGGGCCTAGGAATAAAAAAGAGCCTGTGGGTCTTTGGGGATCTGACAGGCCTGAGCGCGAACGGCGAATGGCATGAGACACCGCCGCAATGGCTTCGTCTTGCCCGACCACACGCTCGTGCAACTTGACTTCCATTTGTAACAATTTCTCACGCTCACCCTGCATCATTTTGGACACGGGAATGCCCGTTGCACGGCTGACAACTTCTGCAATTTCTTCGGCGCCTACTTGGGTGCGAAGCAGCCTAGGCGCAGCGCCTGCTGCAGGATTGAGTTCATTGGCTTGCGTTTCTTTCAGAAGCTTTTCTAGCTCTGGCAACTTACCGTATTGCAGCTCGGCCACTTTGTTGAAATCGCCTTTGCGCGTGAGCTCTTCAATTTGCTGGCGCAGTTGGTCAATTTTCTCGCGAACGTTTTGACTGCCCTGCGCCTGAGCCTTCTCTGTCTTCCAAATTTCTTCCAAATCGGCGGCTTCTTTTTTCAAGCTCACGATTTCCTCTTCGATTAAACCCAAACGTTTTTGCGAGGCTTCGTCGGTTTCTTTTTTAACGGCTTCGCGTTCAATTTGAAGTTGAATCAAGCGCCTGTCCAGCTTGTCAATCACTTCGGGCTTTGAATCAATTTCAATTTTGATTTTGGAGGCCGCCTCATCAATCAAGTCGATGGCTTTGTCGGGTAAAAAACGATCCGTGATGTAACGATGGCTGAGTTCGGCAGCGGCCACAATGGCGGGATCGGTGATGTCAACGCCATGGTGGATTTCATATTTTTCTTGCAGTCCTCGCAAGATGGCAATAGTGGCTTCTACAGTAGGTTCACCGACTAAAATCTTTTGAAAGCGCCGTTCAAGTGCGGCATCTTTTTCAATGTACTTGCGGTATTCATCCAGGGTGGTTGCGCCCACGCAATGCAATTCACCGCGCGCCAAGGCGGGTTTCAGCATGTTGCCAGCGTCCATTGCGCCTTCTGTCTTGCCAGCACCCACCATGGTGTGCAATTCATCAATGAAAACAATGGTCTGGCCTTCATCTTTGGCCAACTCATTGAGCACTGACTTCAGACGCTCTTCAAATTCACCTCGAAATTTAGCGCCTGCCAGCAAGGATGCCATGTCCAAGGACAAGACCCTTTTGCCTTTCAAGGAATCGGGAACCTCACCCGACACAATGCGCTGGGCCAAGCCCTCCACAATGGCGGTCTTGCCAACACCTGGCTCGCCTATGAGTACAGGATTGTTTTTGGTTCGACGCTGCAAAACCTGAATGGCCCGACGAATTTCATCATCACGACCAATCACAGGATCGAGCTTGCCCATGCGAGCGCGTTCCGTTAAGTCCATGCAGTATTTTTTGAGGGACTCGCGCTGACCCTCTGCGTCAGCACTGTTCACACTTTGGCCGCCTCGAACGGCATTCACTGCGGCTTCTAAACTCTGACGGCTCAAACCGGCAGCCTTGACCGTGCGCGTCAATTCAGACTTGCCATCGGCCAGCGCCAATAGAAAGAGTTCACTGGCGACAAACGCATCGCCTCTTTTTAGGGATTCTTTTTCGGCGGCCTGCAGCAATTTGACCAACTCAGGCCCAACCTGAACTTGATCTTGGCCCGTGACCTGTGGCAAGCGCTCAACCGCGGCACTGGCCGCTGACATCAGGGCTGTCATATTGACCCCAGCCCGCTGCAGCAAGGCCTTGGGGCCATCTTGCTGATGCAACATGGCCAACAAAACGTGCGCTGGGTCGATGTAAGCGTGGTCTTTGGCCAAAGCCAAGCTTTGCGCGTCGCCCAGTGCTTCTTGAAACTTCGTGGTTAGTTTGTCCATTCGCATCGAAAACTCCTATTGACCATCATTTTGGGCCGATCAGGCTATTTTTCAAGAGCCAGCTCCAATTGAGCCTGGCAAGCCCTCTATGGCTCTAAAATGGCCGCATGAACATTCACCAGATGTCGGTCCAATACGATGAACGCCAAGATCGCTTGGCACTCAGGGTCAGCAACCAAGACAACCAAGAATTCAGGCTGTGGCTGACGCGGGCCATGACGCTTCGTTTGTTACCGCATCTGCAAGCCTCGGTGGTTCAATTAGAAGCCCGCGACCCTCAAGTCATGGCCACAGACACCACCGCACAACAAATGCTGGCTGAATTGAAGCGCGAAAATTTTCTGGCGAAAGCCGACTTCTCGACCCCCTTCGTTTCAGAAAACCTCAACTTGCCGCTTGGCGAAACACCCATGTTGGTCACCGATGTACAGCTCAATCTGCACAACAGCGGCGGCCTGAATTTGTTGTTCCAAGATAAAAGCGGCGACAGCGCCAGTGGTGCATCGTGTGAATTCAATTTGCAAGCAGCTCTTTTGCATGGCCTGTTGCATCTGATTGAGCAATCCCTCAAGAAAGCACAGTGGCAGCAACCCGACTTCTCGCAACGCTCAGAACACGTTGAATCAGCTCTGTCAGAGCGCCCAAGCTACAGACACTGACGCAAAGTCAAAATTCAGTCGACATTGCGCGATTGAATGCCCCAACGTGCCAGTGCAGCGTCATCACTCACTCTTGCATCGACCCACTTCGCGCCCTCAGGCGTGACTTCTTTTTTCCAAAACGGCGCCTGCGTTTTCAGGTAATCCATGAGAAATTCACAAGCCTTGAAGCTCTCGCCGCGGTGCGCAGAAGACACCGCAACCAAGACAATTTGATCAGCAGGTTTTAACTCACCCACGCGGTGTATGACATGCGCTTGGTAGAAGTCAAAACGTTGATGCGCTTCATCAATCATGGCCTCAATGGCCGATTCGGTCATGCCAGGATAATGCTCTAGCGCCATTGAGACAATTTGTTCTGCGGCATTGCCCGAGAGTAGGCGGGTATCGCGCACAGTACCCACAAAACTGCAGATGGCGCCCACCCTTAAATCACCTGCCCGAAGCTGGTCTAAGACTTGAGACACATTGAAGTCTTCGGTTTGAATGGCAACGCGTGCATTCACGCTTCATCCTCCGGTGACAGGTGGAAAAAATGCCAACTCGGCGTTTTCTTGTAGCAGCGCATCTTCATTGACCATGACCTGATTCAAGGCCAAGCGAACAGAACGCTCACGACCCAAACAAGCGTAGGCACCACCTCGATTAAGCAACTCATCGCGCACTTGGCCCGCATTGATTGCTGTGGTGTGGAGTTCTTCTTGCGAATTGCCAATGGCCTCGCGCAATGATGCAAAGAAACGCAAAGTGATCTTCATTGAAGCCACTCAGAGAAAGGATAAAAATGAACCAAGTCACCAGATTGAATGGCGTTGGAACCTGGGTTGTCAACCACCCCATCGCCCCACACCACCGAGGTTAAAACACCTGAGCTTTGATTGGGAAAAAGGTCTAAGCCACCCTGCGAATTTCGCTTGACTCGCAAAAACTCTCTGCGCTTGTCGGGCTTGGGCATTTCAAAGTTAGCCTTCAACTGAAGAGGTTCAGCTTGAACTTTGCGAACACCTTGAAGGGCCAAAAGAAACGGCCTGACCAAAAGTTGAAAAGTGACAAAACTTGAGACAGGGTTGCCGGGCAATCCCATGAAGAAGGCTGAATGATCAGAAGCCGTTGATTTTAGAAAACCAAACGCAAAAGGCTTACCAGGCTTCATTGAAATTTGCCACAAATTCAAGCCGCCCAATGCTTCGACAGCCGGCTTGACATGGTCCTCTTCACCGACAGAAACCCCGCCGCTGGTCAATACCAAATCGTGGTGCGAAGCCGCATCTCGCAAGACAGACAAAGTTGCCTCAAATTTGTCGGGCACGATGCCTAAATCTGTCACTTCACAACCTAGCCTAACAAGCAAAGCACGCAGGAAAAATCGATTGGAATTGTAAATAGCGCCTGGCCGCATGTTTTCGGGTGAAACATCGCCGGGCATGACCAGTTCGTCGCCCGTAGAAAATAAAGCCACTCGCGGTTTTCTCGCAACTTCAAGCCGAGCTAAACCAATGCTGGCAGCCAAACCCAAACCAGCAGGATCAAGTCGCGTGCCTTTCGGTAGAACCACAGCACCTTGGGTGACATCTTCACCACTTCGGCGAATCCATTGCCCCAATCCCGGCACTGAATTGACCACAATTTCTGGAACACCTGCTTGGGTGCTGTCAGGAGAGGCAACTTGCGTATCCTCTTGCATGACCACCGCATTGGCACCCGGTGGAATGGGTGCACCTGTGAAAATGCGAGCTGCTTCACCCGGGCTCAAAGCATGGCCGTGCTGACCCGCAGGAATACGCTGCGTGACTTTTAAGCTTGCGCCCGAATGCACGACATCTTCAACTCGCAGAGCGTAGCCATCCATTGAGGAATTGTCTTGCGGTGGTACTTGCAAGCCAGACACCAAGTCATGTGACAACACACGGCCGTCCGCCTCAATTGTGTTGACCCATTCGGTTTGAGCCAAGACGGACACCTCTTTCAGGACCAAGCTCAAAGCTTCGTCCAAAGACATTAAGGGAGGACGCTTGGGGGCCTTGTTGTCGGTCATACGTTCAGTCGCAATGTTTCGCAATATAGGCTTTAACGGCATCAACCGATTTGGGCATGACCAGCACGCGCTTAGGCAAGGCTTCAATGCCTTCAAATTTTGCCGGCCGATCGGGTTCACGGCCTAAGGCTTCAACCAAAGTGGCGGCAAACTTGATGGGCAAAGCTGTTTCTAGCACCACCATGGGAACACCGGGTTTTGCCAAAGGCACGGCGACCTTCAAACCGTCAGCTGTGTGCGTGTCAACCATGATGTGATTGTCAGCATAAATAGTTTGAATGGTTTGCAGTCGATCAGCATGGGTGCTCTTGCCACTCAGAAAACCAAACTTGGTTTTGGCTTCAACAAACAGCGGGTCTTGCCCTAAATCAAATTGACCTGTTTGGTTCAATTGATCGTGGAAAAGATGTTTGACGCGTGCTGCATCGCGATTGAGCAAGTCAAACACAAAGCGTTCAAAGTTACTGGCCTTAGAGATGTCCATTGAAGGGCTGGATGTCTCATGGGTATCTGCAGAACCGCGTACACGGTAAACACCTGTTCTAAAGAACTCATCAAGCACATCGTTTTCATTGGTGGCCACAATGAGATGTTCAATGGGCAAGCCCATCATGCGGGCCACATGGCCGGCGCACACATTGCCGAAGTTGCCACTTGGCACACTGAAGCTGACTTTTTGAGAGTCATTTTGCGTGGCTTGAAAATAGCCCGCAAAATAATACACAACCTGTGCCAACAAACGCGCCCAGTTGATGGAGTTGACCGTGCCAATTTTGTACTTGCGCTTAAACGCCAAATCGTTGCTCACGGCCTTGACAATGTCTTGACAATCATCAAACACGCCTTGTATGGCAATGTTGTGAATGTTGGCATCGAGCAAGCTGAACATCTGCGCTTGCTGAAAAGGGCTCATTCGACCTTCTGGGCTGGTCATGAAGACACGCACCCCTTTCTTGCCGCGCATGGCGTACTCGGCGGCACTGCCAGTGTCACCCGATGTTGCGCCAAAGATATTGAGTTCAGCATTGCGCCGAGTGAGTTCGTACTCAAACAAGTTGCCAAGCAACTGCATGGCCATGTCTTTGAAGGCCAATGTGGGGCCGTTGGAAAGGGCCTCTAAATAGACAACTGCGCCAAGTGCGGCTTTGGTTTTGAGCGCTTTGATGGGAACAATTTCAGGTGTACCAAAACTGGCTTCGGTGTACGTTTTTTCGCACAAGGCGCGCAAGTCTTTGGCAGGAATGTCATCGATGTACAAAGACAAGACTTCGAAGGCCAGTGCGGCATAGCCATTTGATTTGAACACCTGACGCAAACGAGCCAACTCTGCTGCCGATATTTGCGGGTAAGCCTCAGGCAGGTACAAGCCGCCATCAGGGGCCAAACCTTCTAGCAAAATTTCACAAAACCTTTTCTGGTCTGCATGACCGCGGGTTGACAAATAACGCATCAGTTCAATTCTTCCTTGCGAATTTTTGTAATGGGTGCCATCACGGTTGGCAATGCTTGCATTTGCACCAACACTTCGTTCATCTTGCCTTCAACGGTGTCGTGCGTCAGGATGATCACATCGGTTTGATTTTCTCCCGCTTGACTCACTTGGTCTGCCTCACGCTGAAGCACGGCATCGATGCTGATGTTGGCGTCGGCCAACAGACTCGTCAGCTTGGCCAGCACACCTGCTTCGTCCGCCACACGCAAGCGCAAGTAATAACTGGTGATCACATCTGACATGGGTAAAATTTTCAAGTTGCTCATGGCATTGGGTTGGAAGGCCAAATGCGGCACCCGGTTCAATGGATCGGCCGTGTGCAATCGCGTGATGTCGACCAAGTCGGCAATGACCGCACTGGCTGTGGGTTCAGAGCCGGCGCCTTTGCCGTAATAGAGCGTGGTGCCCACCGCATCGCCTTGCACCATCACGGCATTCATAGCGCCTTCTACGTTGGCAATGAGGCGTTGTGTCGGCACCAAGCTTGGGTGAACGCGCAACTCAATGCCTGCTTCGGTGCGCTTGGTGATACCCAACAACTTGATGCGATAGCCCAACTGCTCGGCGTATTTAATGTCGGCGGCTCCCAGCTTGGTAATGCCTTCGATGTAAGCTTGATCAAACTGCACAGGAATGCCAAAGGCCAATGCACTCATGAGGGTGACTTTGTGAGCAGCGTCCACACCTTCAATGTCGAAGGTCGGGTCGGTCTCGGCATAACCCAATCGCTGCGCCTCTTTAAGGACCACATCAAAGTCCAAACCTTTTTCGCGCATTTCGGAAAGAATGAAATTGGTCGTGCCATTGATGATGCCAGCCACCCATTGAATTCTGTTGGCTGT
>CAIODE010000575.1 GCA_903856875.1 uncultured Burkholderiales bacterium | reverse complement strand
GCCCACTTGGACAGGTTAAAACCCAATTTTGGTTCTTTTCGCATGATTTACTTTGCCACAGGTGTTGACAGCGTGGGCGCGTTGTAGACCGTCACTTTTTGACCTGGCGACAACACATGGACGCCCGCACTCACAACTTGTTGCCCCGGCTTCAAACCTGAGGCAATGACCACCTCATTGCCATCCGCAGTGGCAACTTGAACCACTTGGGAAAGCACCGTAGAAGTCTGTGGATCGAAGACCCATACGGTGGTTTGCTTGGCCTCTTGGCGCAATGCGCTGGTCGGCAGTTTGATCACATCCGATTGGCTTCCTGCCAATTGGGGGGCCTGAACATTCAGTGTGATGCCCAAGGGCAATGCCTCTGCTTTCTCCAATGCCAATTTAACGGTGAAGGTTCGGGTGGCAGGATCGGCACTTGAACCGATTTCTCGCACACGCCCTTGAAAGCTTTGTGTTGTGCTGCCTACCGTGACCGACATTTTTTGACCCAATTTGAGGCGTCCCACCACATGCTCAGGCACCGCAAACACGGCATCACGAGGCCCATCGTGCGCAAATCGAAGCACTGGCTGCCCTGCGGAAACAACCTGCCCTGGCTCGGCTTCTACACCCGTGACCACACCAGAAGTGGTGGCCAGCAATTTGGCATAGCCAGCTTGATTGGCTTGCGATTGGGCTTGGGAAAGGGCTTGATCTAGGGAAGATTGCGCAGCCTTCAGGCTGGCGGAGCGTCTTTCCAATTCAGCTGCACTGATGAAATTTTGCGCCAGCAGGGCCTCGTAGCGTTTGTAGTCTGAAGCAGCCAAATCACGCTGAGCGCGCGCGCCTAACGCTTGAGCTTGTGCAGCCTGTGCTGCAAGCGCATAGTCTTGAACATCCACTTCGGCCAAAACCTGTCCGGCTTGAACGCGTTGACCCGCTTCAGCTTGACGCACCAAAATCTTGCCGCCCACCCGAAAACCCAATCGGCTTTCAGTTCGCGCTCGCACCTCGGCGGCGTACTCGCCCTGCACGTTCAATTCAGATGACCCCACCGTCAATAACTTCACTGATCGGATGGGTTCTGGCGTCTCTTTTTTGGGAGAACAAGCTGTCATGCTCAAAATCAGAGCAAAGAGCAAAAAGGGCAGAGAAGTGAGGCGCAGGGCATGCTGTGGCATTGGAGAATCCGAATTAATGACTGACTGGTTAGTAATCTAGGGTAATCCATGAGGCTTGTCAAGCGAAAATACAAGAAACCATGCTGACCAAACAAGCAAACCCTCAGGAAGTTCAAGCCCTTCCCATCACGCACCCTGAAAATTTTCCGGTGGCTTCTATTCTGTGTCCGCCACACCTTCGTCCGGCCATCGCCGCCATTTACGCCTTCGCCCGTGCGGCAGATGACATCGCCGATGAAGGCCCTCTCAGCACCGAAGAGCGTTTGAATTTATTGATGGCTTTTCGGCTGGCGTTGCTAGCGCCCAAAGAGGCATCGGTTGATCAAGCTGAGATTTTTTCACCTTTGCATCAAGTGATTAATCAATTCACATTGCCCGTTCATTTATTAGACGATTTGTTGAAAGCCTTTGAACAAGATGTGAAAGCCACAGCCCAAGGCGCCACTTACCCTAACCTTTTGGCATTGTTAGGCTACTGCCAGCTTTCGGCCAATCCTGTGGGTCGTTTGTTATTGCACCTCTATAACGTGAAAGATGCACAGGCCTTACTGAGAAGTGATGCCATTTGCAGCGCACTGCAGTTGATCAATTTTTGGCAAGACTTGAGTGAAGATATTCCCCGAGGCCGATTTTATTTACCGCAAGACCAATTGCACAAAGAGACCTCACTTCTGATTGAAGAGCTTTGTGCACATGCCCATCAACTCATGATGCAGGGCGCACCCTTGGTGCATCAAGTACCCGGCCGTGCCGGATGGGAATTGAGGCTGGTGGTTCAAGGCGGTTTGCGAATTTTGGAAAAAGTCAGAGCACTCGGACCTCAAGTTTTAAGCAAGCGGCCACGCCTGCGAGCTTGGGACTTTCCCCTGATGTTGTGGCGTGCTCTTTGGATGCGCCCCAGACAGTGGGAGAATCAAGCACCATGACACCTCAAGAGTACGTCCAACAAAAAGCGGCCAGTTCTGGCAGCAGCTTTTATTACGCATTCCTTTTTCTACCGGCCAACAGGCGGGCTGCCATCACCTCTTTTTATGCGTTTTGCCGTGAAGTGGATGATGTGGTCGATGAAATCTCGGATCCAAGTGTGGCTCAAAGCAAATTGGCTTGGTGGCAGAAAGAAGTCATTCAATCTTTTGACGGCCAAGCCACTCACCCCGTCATGCTAGCCCTGATGCCGCACGTGAAAGAATACGGCATTGAAACGCATCATTTGTTGTCGGTCATTGAAGGTTGCCAAATGGACCTGACTCAGACTCGTTACTTGGACTACGCTGGTTTGCAAAGGTATTGCCATTTGGTAGCGGGCGTGGTCGGAGAAGTGGCCGCCCAAATTTTCGGCCAAACAGACACCGCCACAACGCAGTATGCGCACAAGCTTGGTTTAGCTTTTCAGCTCACCAATATTTTGCGCGATGTGGGTGAAGATGCCCTGCGTGGCCGCATCTACTTGCCCATTGATGAACTGAAACAATTTGATGTCAAAGTACAAGATTTGATGCAAAGGCAATACTCCGATCGCTTCACAGCACTGATGAAATTTCAGGCCGCCCGCGCGCATTGCTTGTATGAAGAAGCCTTTGCCATGCTGCCAGCGGCAGACAGACAAAACCAAAAACCAGGCCTGATGATGGCCAGCATTTACCGGAC
Organism: uncultured Burkholderiales bacterium; assembly: GCA_903856875.1. Lineage (GTDB taxonomy): Bacteria > Pseudomonadota > Gammaproteobacteria > Burkholderiales > Burkholderiaceae_C > Limnohabitans_A. The sequence goes on along the minus strand of CAIODE010000575.1, from coordinate 10,393 downwards.
CCTTTTGCGTGAAATAGAGGCAGACAATTTTCAAGTCCTGCACCAGCGCATTGCACTCACACCCCTGCGTAAGTTGTGGCTTGCATGGAAAGTGCAAGCGCTTGGACGACTTTGAGCCAGCGTTTGAAAATCGCCATTGTGGGTGCCGGCTGGGCAGGCTTGGCTGCAGCCATTACTGCCACGCAAAAGGGCCATCAAGTGACCCTGCTAGAAGCCAGCAGATTTTGGGGCGGACGTGCACGGTCTATCAAACCCAGTTTTGAAGACCACCCCACCCTAGACAATGGCCAACACATCTTGATTGGCGCTTATCAACAGACTCTGTCCTTGATGCAGACTGTAGGAGTCAATTTAGAAAAAGTATTTTGGCGACGCCCTCTCGATTTGAGGTACGCAGATGGCTCAGGACTGTCGCTTCCCAACAAATCGTTTCCCATGAACCTTCTGCAAGGCATTGCCTTGAATCCCTCTTGGCGCTTTGTAGATAAGTGGCAACTTCTTAAAACTGCATGGAAATGGCAACGCATGCGCTTTGAATGCGAAGATCATCTGACTGTGGCCGATCTTTGCCAGAACATGACACCCACTGTTTGGCAAGACTTGATGGAACCCTTGTGCGTCTCTGCACTCAATACCCCAGCGCACGAAGCCAGCGGCAGCGTTTTTTTACGCATTATGAAAGATGCGCTCTTTGGACCTGTTGGAAGTTCTGATCTCTTGCTTCCTAGGCTGGATTTGGGTGACCTCTTTCCGCATGCAGCCATTAAGTGGCTAGAAAAAAATGGCGTCTCTTGCCATACCGGCCAAAGGATCGAAAGCATTGTTGATTTGAGCAACAACTCCAATCCGAGCTTTCGTTGGCAATTAGGGGATGACCAGTTTGACCACCTGATCATTGCAACGCCAGCATGGGAAGCCGCGCATTTGCTTGAAGCATTCAACTCAGCGTGGGCAGCAACAGCCCATCAACTGAAGCATGAAACCATTGCCACGGTGTATGTTCAGGGACCCTTAGATTTCAAATTGCCACAGTCGATGTTGGCACTCAGAACGGCCCAAGGTTCACCAGCTCAATTCGCTTTCGACCGCGGTCAAATCTACACTGAAGCCCATACGCCAGGTTTGCTGGCCTTCGTGGTCAGCGCCAACAAGTTAAGCAAAGAAGATGTGACACAGCAGGTCTTGGGGCAATTGAGGGCGTTATTGATTCAGCTTGGCCAAGCCACTTTGCTTATCGACGCCTTCAACGTGATTCAAACTGTGGTTGAAAAAAGAGCGACTTTTGCCTGCACACCCAATTTAAAAAGACCCAGCGCAAAACCCTGCCAGGGCATCACGGTGTGTGGCGACTATGTTGAAGGGCCCTACCCTGCAACTCTAGAAGGCGCCGTCATTTCAGGCATTCAAGCAGTGCCTTGATTTTGATCACGAAGCTTACAAAATGCACCGATGCCGTCCATTTTCAAAGTCATTTTTTCTCCGCTCAAATCAATGCGGCCATGCATCACAAAGTACTTTCAGGCTGCTCACCGTGAAAGGGGCTGGGTGATCTTCATGCGCCCAAGGTTTTTCTTCACGGTTCAACCACACCGCTTGCAATCCAGCACGCTGCGCCGCCACCACGTCCAGATGGGGATCATCGCCAATGTGCAAAATTGCTTCGGGCAATACACCCAAGGCCCGAGCACCCGCATGAAACATTTTGGGGTCAGGCTTTCCCACACCTAAGTTGATGGGGTTAAAAGCTGCCACAAAGTAGCCGTTCAACCCCACTTTCTGGACATCTGCATTGCCATTTGAGAGCGCCACCATGGGGTATCTGGATTTGAGAAAGTCCAAGGTCGAAAGCGCATCTTCAAAAAAAATGACCTTTTGTCGGGCCTCAAAAAAGACCTCGAAAGCTGGCTCGGCTAAACCAGGGTCCTCCCCTGCTCTTTCGAGCAACACCCGGATAGCTTCACGCCTTAAGGCTGACAAATCATTGCCAAGGTCAGGCCGCAGTGCTGGCATGGCCTCGCGAATTTGACGTTGATAACCTGGTATGGCACACAAGGGCGCTGTTGCGGGGGCTTTTTCAGCCAACCACAACGCCAATGCCTCCTCTGCGCGACCAATCGTGGGCCAAACGGGCCACAAAGTGTCATCTAAATCGAGGGAGATGGCTTTAATTTTTGAAAAGTCGATCATGGTGGGAGAGAATAACGCATGGCATTTCAAAAAGAACCCCCTTACCAACATGGGCAAGCTGCAAAGACAGCCGTCCTGTACTGCAACCTAGGCACCCCTAAAGAGCCCACAGCACCCGCTCTGCGCCAATATTTGGCCCAGTTCCTGGGAGATTCTCGCGTGGTCGAAATTCCCAAAGCCATTTGGTGGCTTATTTTGCATGGCATTATTTTGCGAATTCGGCCTGCCAAATCTGCCGCCAAATACGCCAGCATTTGGACAGCAGAAGGCTCGCCATTGCGGGTCTGGACCGAAAAACAAGCTTTGGGTTTGGCGGAAAAATTAAAATCAGATGGCCATGAAGTGGCCGTCAAGTACGCTATGACCTATGGCCAACCGAGCATCGAATCCCAACTGACTGCTTTCCGACAAGAAGGTGTCACACGCATTTTGATGATGACCGCTTACCCTCAATACAGTGCAACAACCACTGCACCCGTTTTTGACGCAGTCTATCGTTGGGGTTTAAAAACTCGAAATTTGCCAGAATTTCGCTTTGTGAATCACTATCACGATCACGATGGTTACATCCAAGCTTTGGCTGCAGGCATTCAAAAAAATTGGGCAACCCATGGCCGTGCAGAACAACTTGTCATGAGCTTTCATGGTGTGCCTGAACGGACCCTGCAATTGGGCGATCCCTACCATTGCGAATGTTACAAAACAGGCCGACTTTTGGCCGAAAAATTAGGTCTGTCGAAAGATCAATACAAAGTCACATTCCAATCTCGATTTGGCAAAGCCAAATGGTTAGAGCCCTACACCGAGCCAACGCTCATTGCAATGGCTCAAGGGGGCATACAAAGTGTCGATGTGGTGTGCCCTGGTTTTACTGGTGACTGCCTTGAGACTTTGGAAGAAATTAGCATGGAAGGACGCGAAGCGTTTTTGCATGCCGGCGGCAAGACCTTCAATTACATCCCTTGTATGAACGACGAGCCCATTTGGATAGATGCGTTAGCAGCCATCAGTGAACAGCACATGCAAGGCTGGCCTACTTCCATCCAAGCAGCACAATCCAGTGAAGCTGTTCTTGCCAAGGGTCGAGAATTGGCCATTGAATTAGGGGCAAAGGAATAGAGAATATCAATTTCGTGCCACCACTGACACACCGCGACCCGAAAGCGACAAGCCCACGGACCTGCCGATTTGCCAATCTTGCAAGAGATCGGTTGTCACAACAAAGATTGAACCCAACATGGTTTCGAATGTCAATTCAAGGGTGCTGCCTAGGTAAGCTTTTTTGCGCAATGTGCCAGTCAAGTGCGCACCTTCAGAGGGCACAACTGTCCAAGCTTCAGGTCGAATGGCGGCCGTAATGGCACCTGCCCTCACACGCTGCCGCGATTGAAAACCAAGTGGCCCCACACTGACTAGTCCCTGTTCATTGGCCACACCATTGAACAACATGGCCTCCCCCATGAAGCCCGCAACAAATTCTGAAACAGGGCGTTCGTACAGGTCTTCTGGTGTGCCCGCCTGTGCGATGGTGCCCGCATCCATCACAATGATTTGATCGCTGACTGCTAAGGCTTCACTTTGGTCGTGTGTGACATAGGCCACCGTTAAACCCAAGCGCTGTTGCAAGCTGCGAATTTCGTCTCGCATAGAACGACGCAGTCGCGCATCTAAATTAGAAAGCGGTTCGTCAAACAACAAGACCGATGGCTCTAGCACCAATGCACGCGCAACGGCCACACGCTGCTGTTGCCCCCCAGATAGCTCGCTGGGAAGTCGGTGGTCAAAATCTTTGAGTCCCACATTTTCAAGCGCAACATGCGCACGCTCAGTAGCCTGCGCGATGGCAACACCACTGACCTTCAAACCATATCGAACGTTGTCAATGACGGACATGTGGGGAAACAATGCGTAGCTTTGAAAAACCATGCTGACATTTCGTTCCGCAGGTCCCAAGTTGGTCACTTCTTGACCATCAATGAAGATTTGCCCCCCACTGACCGTTTCTAAACCAGCGATCATGCGCAGTGTGGTGGTTTTGCCGCAGCCTGAGGGTCCTAGCAATGTGGTGAGTGATCCCTTTGGCACCACAAAGTCAATGCCTTTCACCACCAGCGGTGCATCGCCTTCGCCATAGCGCTTTGAGATTTGGCGAAACTCAATGCCCGTGACAGTTGATTTAAAAGCAGCGTTCATGTTCACACTCTCATTTCTCTTCGACCTAACTCTCGAGTTCCGACCCAAGCTTGAATGACCACCGTGATGAATCCCATGAGGACCATCAAAACTGTGCAATAAGCCAAGGCCACGCCGTAATCGCCATTGCCAACACGGCCAATGATGTAGGTTGTGGCCAATTCGTACTTGGCGGTGACCAAGAAAATGACAGCAGAAACCGTGGTCATTGAACGTACAAAACTGTAAATCAATGCCGCTATCAAAGCAGGCTTTAACAAAGGCAAAATAATTTCGCGAATGGTGGTTAGCGTACTGGCTCGCAACATCACAGAAGCTTCATCCAGTGAACGATCAAGTTGTTTGAAGGCGGCTGTTCCTGCTCGAACACCTACTGGCAAGTTTCGAAAAATAAAACACAGCACAATGATCAGGCCAGTGCCAGTGAGTTCGACGGGTGGCACATTGAAAGCCAAAATATAGCTCACGCCCAAAACCGTTCCAGGAATGGCAAATGTCAGCAGCGCTGCAAACTCAAAGGCATTTTTTCCCTTGAACTCAGTCCGCGCCAAGAGCCATGCCATGAGCAAGCCAAGACCAGCACAAACAGGCGCCGCCATGGCAGACAAACTCAAGGTGTTGAAAAGAGAGTTCCACGCTGTGCCCGCCCACACCCAACCAAAGTCACCCCATTGCACATCAAAGGCTGTCTTGAAATGATTCAAGGTGAATGTGTAATCGCGCCCCCACGTTTGCACAAAACCACCCGCAAAGGCAAACACATAAACCAGCAAGGTAAAGGCCAACCAAGGACCCGCCACACCCCTACAAACATTCAAGACGGCTGGCGGTAAATTCAAAGGGACGCCTGCATCGCCTTTGCCAGATACGGTGGTGAATTGAGCACCACTCAGCACTTGACGCTGCAAGACAAAAACCGCCAAGGCAAAAACCGTGAGTACCAAGGACAAGGCTGCAGCCATGCCAGGGTCAATGGCTGCGCCCACGACGGCAAAGAAAATTTCGGTGGATAAAACCGAAAACTGACCTCCCAAAATAATGGGGTTGCCAAAGTCAGCCATGCTTTCAATGAAGCCCACCAAGAAAGCGTTGGCCAAGCCTGGTTTCAGAAGTGGCAAGGTGATGTACCAAAAAGTTTGCATGTGCGTGGCACGCAATGTTTGTGAGGCCTCTTCTAAGGAAGGACTGACACCCTGAACCACACCGCGCATGATCATGAAAGCAATGGGCGTGAAGGCAAACATTTGCGCCAACCAAATGCCAAAGACACCGTAGAACCAGCGTGTCGGTGGAATATCAAATGCCCATTCCAGTGCTTGATTCACCAAGCCTGAGCGACCAAACAAAAGAATCAAACCCAAGCCAACGACAAAAGGTGGCGTGATGATGGGCATCATTGCCAAGGCATTGAGCGGCTTGCCCAGTCGCGTTCCGCTGCGCTCAGCCCAAAGAGCGATGAGCGTGCCTAGGAGGGTTGTACCAGTGGCGGTGGCCAAAGCCAAGCCCAAGGTATTCCAAGCCACGCCACAATGCCTTGCGCCTTCGAAACACCCCAGACTCCAAATGCGAGGCGTCCCAATGCGCTCCCAAAGTGCCGACACACTGAGTTCTTCTGCTTCGGAATAAAAGCCGGAAACCAAAGATCGACAAACCGGATAAACCACAAACAAGGCAAGCAAGAAAACACACAGAACAACAGCACTGGCAACGAACACATCGCCGCGGCAATACCCTAAACGGGCTAGGCCTGCACCTAACAAGATTGTGAGAGACAAGAAAACACCGGCTGCGCCCCATCCCATGCCGTACTGTCCTTGGGGTAAGGCCCCTAGCCAATTTTCCAATGTTTCAAAAGACCATCCAGAAGCACCGATGGCAAATCCGCTCAGCGCAAGACCAAGGAGTCCTAGCAAAGCGCCTGCCACTAAAAAAATGCCTTGGCGTTTGGGCTGTCCGGCCACAGGCGCCATGAGGCCTATCCAACAAATCAAGAGACCCGCAAAACCAAACCACAACCAAGACCGGCCTTGTTGCAAGATTTGGAAGAGAGCGCTGGCTGTGTCAGCCCCAGACGAAACTTTGGGCAAAGCTGAGAGGAGTGAGCCTTGTTGAAGAAAATACCAAGGCAGTAATGCAAAACTAAGCAAGCCCAAGAGGGCCCAAATGCTTAAGGCTCGCTGGGTGCGCTGGGTTGCATTCATTATTGCGGAAGGCTGTTAACTTCTTTTTCCCAGCGCTGTATCAAGCGCTTGCGCTCTGCTGTTTGACCATACTTAGCGTAGTCGTAGTTGATGAGTTTGATCTTCTTAAAATCAGGAACGCGCGGATCCACTTTGGTTTCTTTGTGTGAGGGCAATTGGAATTGCAAAGTTGCAGCACCCAAAGCCTGCGCAGAAGGCGTTAAAGCCCACTCATAAAACTGTTTGGCGGGTGCCAAATTGCGCGCACCCTTGACAATCGACATGGAACCAATTTCTGCACCGGTGCCATCTGCTGGTGTGATGGTATCAATTGGAAATCCTTGGGCTTTTTCGCCAGGACCGTCGTGAACAAAACTAATCGACACCGTGGTTTCACCGCGTGCAACAGCCTTGATGGGTCCGGTGCCTGAGCGAGTGTAGGTGCTGATGTTTTTGTGCAGCTTTTTCAAGTATTCGTAGGCTTGGTCTTCGCCCATGAGTTGCACCAAGGTGGCAATCATGGTGTAGGCCGTGCCGCTAGAAGCAGGATTGGCGGATTGAATTTCGCCTTTGTATTCTGGTTTAAGCAAGTCATTCCAGGTTTTGGGAACGGCCAATTTTTTCTTTGCCAGCAGCTCGGTGTTGAATCCGAAGCCCAAAGGACCCGAATAAATGCCCACCGTTTTGTAGCCCGATTGCTTAGCTTGTTGCTGGGCCCAATCGTGGAGTTTGGGCAGTGTGGGGGATTTGTATTCAAGTGTGAGGTTTTGCTCAGCAGCTTGCAAATGTGGATCGCCAGTACCACCAAACCACACATCGGTTTTGGGATTGGCTTTTTCTGCCAAGATTTGTGCAATGGCTTCGCCAGAACCTTTCATGGTCATGTTGACCTTGACACCTTGGCTCTTTTCAAAGGTCACAGCAATCATGCTGCACCATGCCGCTTGCGCAGAGCAAATGACGTTCACCTCATTGGATTGCGCCACGGCCGATGAACTGGCCAAACAACTACCAGCAGTCAACAAAATACCCAACTGGGTGCGACGAGAAAATGGTGTGAATTTCATTGGAGTGACTCTTTGATTCAAGTGGCAATATCATGCTTAAAAGTCATGCTTTCAACAAGAGGGAAAGCACGCATTTGACCTGGAAATGAGCGGCCATTGACCCAAATCACACACTGGCTTTGGCACGCAATCGACCTACGATGCCGGTCGGAAAGTAGTAGACCGACAACACAAACAGCAAGCCCAACCACAGCAACCACCGATCGGGAGACAAGAGCGCCGCCAAAACGGGCCAAGCAGACGCCGCCTCACTGGCCCACCTCAGCAAATCCTGCAAATAACTTTGAGCCCACAAGAACAAAACCGCACCGATGGCCGAGCCGTAAACGGTGCCCATGCCACCAATCACCACAATGAGCAATACGTCCATCATGATTTCAAAACTGAGGGACGTATCAGGACCGTTGTAGCGCAGCCAAAGCGCCAGCATGACACCTGCCATGCATGCAAACAAAGCTGACAACACACTGGACAAGGTGCGATACACCACCACACGATAGCCAATGGCTTCCGCTCTGAATTCGTTTTCGCGAATGGCTTGCAGCACTCGGCCAAATGGCGAATTCACAATGCGCAGCAACATGAGAAACTGAATGAGGGCGGCTGCAAACAACACGTAATAGCAGAGCAAACGACCATCCAAATTGACACCCCAGAGCGGCGCATCGCTGAACTCGGTACTTGGCGACAGCAAGGCTGGTAATTTGAAACTCAAACCATCTTCACCCCCTGTCCATTCAGACAATTGTGATGCCAAGGTTTGAAATGCCGCAGCCACTGCCAAGGTGATCATGGCAAAAAAGATGGCTCGCACACGCAAAGAAAACAAGCCAATGAGAAGCGCCAGCACCAAGCTTAGAAAGAGTGCCAAAGCCACACCCAATCCCAAGGAGGCCCAAGTTGCACCCCAATGATTGGACGACATGGCCACGCCATAGGCGCCAATGCCAAAGAACATGGTGTGGGCAAAACTGACAATGCCGGTATAGCCCAAGAGCAAATCAAAACTGGCCACCAATACGATGAAGACCAAAATTTTGGCCGCCACCGACAAGGCTTTGACACCAGGGAATAAAAATGGTGCGAAGGCCAATCCCAACAGAACCGCCATCAGCATCCAAGCCAACCAGGTGCTGCGGGGCAAATCATTCGACAACAGGCGTTTCAACATGCTTGTCCTTTGGCGTCAGCGATTGGCCACGGGGTAGACCCCTTGGGGTCGCCACAACAAAATGGCCGCCATGAGTGCAATGTTGGAGAACAAGGCCAGTTTGGGCAACAAAAATCCGGTGTAATTGGCCATGAGGCCCACCATCAAAGCGCCAATGAGTGCGCCACCGGTAGAACCTAGGCCGCCCATGATGATGACAATGAAAATAAGCACATTCACTTGCGCGCCAATTTGTGGCACCACGTTTTGCTGATAGAGGCCCCACATCACACCGCCCAAGCCAGCCAAGCCACTGCCTACAACAAACACACCCACAAACAGCCGGCGAATTTTGTAGCCCAAGGCTTCCACCATTTCGCGGTCTTGCACACCCGCGCGAATGAGCAAGCCCACCTTGGTTTGACTCAAAGTCCAAGCTTGGAGCGCAAACACAATCAGCCCTACCACCACAGCCATGAGTCGGTATTTTTCAAGCGATGCATCGCCCCACAACAAGGAACCGCGCATGGTCTCTGGCAAAGGCAAGGCAATTTGCAAAGGGCCCCAAATGACTTTGATGATTTCTTCACCAATGATCATGCCGCCCATGGTGATCAAAATTTGCTTCAGATGCTGTCCATAAACAGGGCGAACAATGAAGCGCTCAAACGCCAAACCCATGACGGCTGCTGTGATCATGGCCACCGCCATGGCAGCGCCTACTGCTACCAAATTACGCCAAAGTTCTTGTGACTGCGTCCAATCGACCATGCCTGACAGAACGCTGGTGGCCACAAATGCACCGAGTGCAATGAAGACACCATGACCAAAATTAAGGACATCCATCAAACCAAAGACCAGCGTCAAGCCAGAAGCCATGATGAAGATGATCATGCCCATGGCCAAACCTGCAACGCTCAAGGTGAGCCACGTGTCAAAAGAGCCGATGAGTGGCAAAGCCAGCAAAGCCAAGACTGGCACTAACAACAATGGTTTGATATCCAAACTTGTTTTCATGTTGATGATCACAAGGCCAAGCCAAGCAGTGATTGTTGCAAAGCGGGGTCGGCGCTGAGTGCTGCCATACTGCCAGCATGAATGACACGGCCGTTGTCCATCACGGCTACGCTGTCGCCCAGTTGCTCTGCAAAATGAATGTTTTGCTCAACCAACAAAATGGTCACGCCACTGGCTTTCATTTTTTGAAAAGCCTCCATCATGTTTTGCACAATAGCAGGCGCCAAGCCTTTGCTGGGCTCGTCCACGATGAGCAAATCGCGCGGTTCCACCATGGCGCGGGCCACAGCCAACATTTGCTTTTGGCCTCCCGACAACTTGCCTGCTGGGTGGTGCCAAAATTTTTCAACGGCGGGAAACATGGCGTAAATCCAGGCCAGCCTACCTGAATCCATTTGCGTTGCGCGCACAGCTTTGCGCGCAGCCAACAACATGTTCTCTTCCACGGTGAGGTCTGAAAAGATGCCCATGTTTTCGGGCACATATCCAATGTTGAGAGACGCAATGTCGGGCGTGTTCATGCGCGTGATGTTGTGCCCATTGAATTGAATATCACCTTGCGAGGCCTGCCACAAGCCCATGATGGTTCTGAGCGTGGT
>CAIODE010000574.1 GCA_903856875.1 uncultured Burkholderiales bacterium | reverse complement strand
TGGGCGGTGTGCCCCTCAATTTTGGCGTGTCGGCGCGCTTAGGCAAAGTCGCTGCAGGTCATGCGCTCAACTACTTTGTGATTGAAGCCGACGAATACGACACGGCCTTTTTCGACAAGCGCAGCAAGTTTGTGCATTACCGCCCCCGCACCGCCATCTTGAACAATTTGGAATTTGACCACGCCGATATCTTTGACGATCTGCCAGCCATAGAGCGCCAATTTCATCATCTGGTGCGCACTGTGCCAGCCCATGGCCGCTTGGTGGTCAACGGCTTGGAAGAAAGTTTGACGCGCGTTTTGGCACAAGGCTGCTGGAGTGAAGTTCGCAGTTTTGGCGCTGCGGTTTCAGACTTCTCAGCAATTGGAGAGCCGCACCACTTCGAAGTGCTTCGCCATGGTCAAAAACTTGCAGAAGTAAAATGGGATTTGGGCGGCGTGCACAACCAACTCAACGCTTTGGCCGCCATTGCAGCAGCGGAGCATGTGGGTGTTGAACCCAGCGTGGCAGCGCAAGCACTGGCTAGCTTTCAAAATGTGAAGCGCCGAATGGAAGTGCGTGGCACGGTAGCAGGCATCACGGTTTACGACGATTTTGCGCACCACCCTACAGCCATTCGCACCACGCTCGATGGCCTTAGAAGGCAAATTGGAAATGGTCAGCGCATCTTGGCCATTTTTGAGCCGCGCAGCAACACCATGAAACTGGGCACCATGAAATCGCAGTTGCCATGGAGTCTTGAACAAGCCGACTTGTCGTTTTGTCACAGCGGCGGTTTAGATTGGGACGCACACACCGTTTTGGCTGAAATGGGCAACAAAGCTCAGGTTGCAGCCTCGATTGATGAATTGGTGAAGCAAGTGATGGCACAGGTTCAAGCGGGCGACCATTTGCTTTGCATGAGCAACGGTGGCTTTGGCGGAGTGCACGATCGCCTGTTGAACGCATTGAAGCAAATGTAAAAGGGCCGCCATTAGCTGGCGGCGCTTTTTAGACAATGTAAGCGCCAGCCCGTCTGACGCATTTAAGTTTGCAAGTCGATTTATTTCTTGCGACGGGTCTCAACCGCCTTGGACAAAGTTTCTAAAACTTTCTCGCTGTCTGCCCAACCGATGCAAGCATCCGTGATGCTTTGTGCGTACTTCAAAGCGTTCACATCGTCTTTGCCGGGCGTGAATTTTTGCGCTCCGCCTTCAATGTGGCTTTCCACCATCACACCAAAGATTTGGCGAGAGCCTTTGCTCATCTGTGTTGCAATTTCTTGCGTCACCACCAATTGGCGTTCATGCTCTTTGCTACTGTTGGCATGGCTGCAATCCACCATCAAAGTGGGCGGCAATTTGGCGGCCGTCAAATCTTGGCAGGCCGCATTCACACTGGCCTCATCGTAATTGGGCACTTTGCCGCCACGCAAAATCACATGGCAATCGGGATTGCCTAGCGTTTGCACAATGGCCACCTGACCGTTCTTGTGCACAGACAAGAAATGATGCCCGCGCGCCGCAGCTTGAATGGCATCTGTGGCAATTTTGATGTTGCCATCGGTGCCATTTTTAAAGCCAATCGGTGCAGACAAGCCAGAAGCCAATTCACGGTGCACTTGGCTCTCAGTGGTGCGCGCACCAATCGCGCCCCAGCTGATCAAGTCGCCAATGTACTGCGGCGAAATCACGTCAAGGAATTCACTGCCAGCGGGCAGGCCTTGTCGGTTAATTTCAATCAGCAACTGCCGTGCGATGCGCAAACCTTCGTCAATGCGGTAGCTTTCATCCAAGTAGGGGTCGTTGATCAAGCCTTTCCAGCCTACTGTGGTTCTGGGCTTTTCAAAATACACCCGCATCACAATTTCCAAAGTGCCTTGGTATTTGTCACGCAGTGGCTTCAAGCGACGCGCATAGTCCAAAGCGGCAGCAGGGTCGTGAATGGAGCAAGGTCCAATGACCACCAACAAGCGGTCGTCTTTGCCCGCCATGATGTTGTGAATCTTGCGACGTGTTTGTGAAATCAAAGTTTCAACCGCCGTTCCCGCAATGGGAAAGAAGCGCATCAAATGCTCCGGTGGCGGCAACACGGTGATGTCCTTGATGCGTTCGTCATCGGTCTGGCCTGCACGGTCTGTAGAGCTTGCATAGCGCGGCTCCGAAGTGGCTTTGGCTTTGGTGATCATGTGAGGCTCCTTTTTAAAATTGAAAACTTGGATGGTGTCTTTGCATCTGGCAAAAAAAAACCGCCGGGGGTTGAGTCCGGCGGTTGGTAGAGGGGTTCAGTGACTTATGCGCTGGCCTCTCGTCCGCCTAGGACAGAGAATGCAAAATAAAAACTAAAAAAGCTGAAGCGCTGGGTCATGGGAAAAGAATGTAGCACAAGTTTTTGGCAGATTTCTGACAAATGCTCATAAACGAGGCACTTAAGCCGTGCCGCCTACCGTCAAACCTTCAATGCGAAGGGTGGGTTGACCCACACCCACTGGCACGCTTTGGCCTTCTTTGCCGCAAACGCCCACACCCGAGTCAAGTCGCATGTCGTTGCCAATCATGCTGACTTGTTTCAAACATTCCGGGCCACTGCCCACCAAGGTGGCGCCCTTCACGGGGTACTGAATCTTGCCGTTTTCTACCCAATAAGCTTCGGAGGCAGAGAACACAAACTTGCCACTGGTGATGTCGACCTGGCCGCCGCCAAAGTTGGTGGCGTACAAGCCCTTCTTCATGCTGGCCACAATTTCTTCGGGTGACTTGTCACCGCCCAACATGTAAGTGTTGGTCATGCGAGGCATGGGAATGTG
>CAIODE010000573.1 GCA_903856875.1 uncultured Burkholderiales bacterium | reverse complement strand
CTCTGTTGGTGCCTAAGATGTCGCGCCAAACAACCGGATCGCTGTATGCAATTCGCGAAAAATCACTGAAGCCAGGGCCTCCCAACGCAATCAAGTCAGCACCATTTTTTTGCTGGAAAATACCTCGAATGACGGCGTAGGCCAATACATGAGGTAAGTGGCTCACTGCTGCAAAGGCCGCGTCATGGGCGGCAGGGGTGAGCTCGCTGATGTAGCTGCCCAAACTTTTCCAAATTTGTTTGGCAAGTTGAACCTGCGACGCGCCCGAGCTCGCCATGGGGGTCATGATCAGCGCGCGATCTTTGTACAGATCGGCATCGGCGTGTTCAACACCAGCAACCTCTTTGCCCGCTATGGGATGTACCGGTACAAAGCAATGAAGTTTGTCGCCCAAGGTCTTGAGGGCCGCGGCCACAATGTCTGATTTTGTAGAGCCAACTTCCATCAGCAAGGCATCTGATCTCAAAGCTGGCGCTATGGCTTCAAAGCAAGCTGTTGTCGCTGTGACAGGAACCGCCAGCAAAACCAAGTCTGCACCTTGCACGGCTTGTGCGATGCTGTCAGCTGTGGCGTCGATCACGCCCATGCTGAAGGCTTTTTGCCGAGATGAAGCCGAGGCGCTGAAGCCCACAATATGGGGTGCCCAGCCGGCTTCGCGAGCGGCCATAGCAAACGAGCCGCCCATCAAGCCGCAGCCAATGAGTGCGACTTTTTCGAATTTCATTCTGGGATGGGGTAGGAACCCAAGACCTTGTAGAACGCACACAAACCTTGAAGTTCTTGCAGCGCTGTGGCCACATGTGGCTCAGAAATGTGACCTTGAATGTCGATGTAGAAATAGTATTCCCACTGGCCAGATTTGGCAGGACGCGATTCAAAGCGCGTCATGGAGACGCCATTGTTCTTCAATGGCATGAGCAAGTCATGCACGGCGCCTGGCTTGTTGGGCACAGAGACGACCAAGCTGGTGCAGTCTTTGCCAGAAACAGGTGGCGTGGCCAAGGTTTGCGGCAAACAAATGACGGCAAATCGGGTGCGGTTGGTGGCTTCGTCTTGAATGGCATGTGCCACGATGTGCAAACCAAATTGAGAGGCTGCACGCTCGCTGGCCAAGCCGGCCCAAGCGGGGTTGGTGGTGGCCAAACGCGCGCCTTCGGCATTGCTGGAAACGGCACGTCGTTCAACATGCGGCAAGTGTTGTGTGAGCCAAGCTTGGCATTGCGCCAAAGCTTGGGGATGAGCCAAGACCACTTCAATGTCTTTGAGGTTGTCGGATTGGCGCAATAAATTGTGGCGAACCAGCATGCTCACTTCACCGATCACGTGAACGGGAGAGCGCAAGAACAAATCGAGCGATCTGGCCACAACGCCTTCGGTTGAGTTTTCCATGCCGACCACGCCAAATTGAGCGGTGCCAGCTGCCGTGGCATGAAACACCTCATCGAAGTTGTTGCAGTAAACCAGACTGGCAGCGCTGCCAAAAAATTCAATGGCCGCTTGTTCGCAAAAAGTACCTTGCGGGCCTAATACAGCAACCCGTTGGGGGGCTTCCAATGCCAAACAGGCCGACATGATTTCGCGCCAAATGGAGGAGACATGCTCGTTTTTGAGCGGGCCCGCATTCGCTTGGGAGATTTTGTCGATGACTTGCGATACCCGGTCTGGCCTGAAAAACGGAGAGCCTTCCGCGCGCTTGATATCGCCCACTTCTTGCGCCACTTTGGCGCGGGCGTTCAATATG
>CAIODE010000572.1 GCA_903856875.1 uncultured Burkholderiales bacterium | reverse complement strand
TCAGTGACCGGTAAATTGGCAAAAGCACGCGGGTCTTGCAACACCAATTTGCCAACGCGCTGTTCAGCAGGGGCCAAGGAAGGCAGAGAAGCTTTGATGCGGTCTAGCATGCTTTAAATTTCCTCCGACCAACAAAATCCGTCACGTGCAATCATGGCGCTGGAAGCACTCGGACCCCAGGTGCCTGCGGCGTAATGGCGTGGCCCTTGTGGGTCTGCAGCCCAGTGTTGAAGGATGGGCTCAACCCAGCGCCAGGCTTCTTCTTGCTCGTCGCTGCGTACAAATAAATTCAAACGGCCATCGAGAACATCTAGCAGCAAACGCTCGTAGGCGCCCACGCGTTCGCTGCCAAAGCGTTTGTCAAAATCGAGGTCGAGGTGAACTGGACTGAGTTGGGCCGATGCTTGCTTGCCGTTTTGAAGGCGTTTGTTTTGCCCCTCGGCAAAAAGATGCAATGCCAAGCCGTCTTTAGGCTGTAAGTGAATGATGAGTTTGTTAACGCCGCCGGAGGGTGCTTGAAAAATGGCATGCGGCGTGGGCCGAAAATTGATTTCAATGTAGCCTTCGCGCGATGCCAAGCGTTTTCCCGTTCGAATGTAGAAGGGCACACCTGCCCAACGCCAGTTGGCTATTTCAGTTCGCAGTGCGACAAAAGTCTCGGTGCTGCTGTTGGCGTTGACACCGGTTTCTTCGTTGTATCCAGGAACGGCGTGGCCATTCAAATTGCCTGAACTGTATTGGCCGCGCACCACGTGTTGGTTGAGGGTTTCAGGGGTCCAGGGTTTGAGGGCGCGCAGCACTTTGAGCTTCTCATCGCGAATGGCATCGGCATGCGCATTGATGGGCGGCTCCATGGCAATGGCGCACAACAATTGCAGTGCATGGTTTTGCACCATGTCGCGCAGTGCGCCGGTTTTTTCATAAAACGCACCGCGTTTTTCAACACCGAGTTCTTCCGCAATGGTGATCTGAATGTTGGCAATGTGTTCACGGCGCCAAAGCGGTTCGAACAAAGCGTTGCCAAAGCGCAAGGCAAACAGGTTTTGCACCGAAGGCTTGCCCAAGTAATGGTCGATCCGAAAAATCTGGTCTTCACCAAAAACCTTGCGCACACTTTGGTTGATGGCCTTGTTGGACTTGAGGTCGTGGCCCAAAGGTTTTTCCAAAACGATTCGAGTTTTGGGTGTGTTCAGTTTGGCGATGGCGAGTTGTTCGCAAACCGTATTGAACAGGCTGGGTGCCGTGGCCAAGTACATCACCACGTGGTCTGTTTCGCGTTCGGCCAATCGTGCCGCCAGTTTGGCGTAGTCGTCTGGATTGGACAAATCTACGCGCTCGTAGCAAAGCATGGCCTTGAACCGTGCAAATTCTTCATCATTGGGTCGTTTTGCACCCTCGACCTGCTCAAAACGAGATTGGATGAGCGTGCGGTATTGCTCATCCGACATGCTGTCACGGGCAACACCAATGATTCGGCCGCCCTCGGGCAGGGTGCCGTGGCGGAATGCTTGAAACAGGGCGGGCATCAGTTTGCGCCAAACCAGGTCGCCCGTGCCGCCAAAAAAGACCAAATCAAAAGACATGTTCATTTGTTACATAAAAATGAATTTGTAATGTAACTTTGTTTCATCGATAATTCAAGCATTGAATTAATTTATTTGCCATGAACCAACTCGACGCGCTCAAATCACACACCACCGTTGTGGCAGACACTGGTGACTTCAAACAATTGGCCCAGTTCCAACCCCAAGACGCGACAACCAACCCGTCGCTTATCTTGAAGGCTGTTCAAAAACCCGAGTACGCGCCTTTGCTTTCTGAGTCAGTTGCTGCGCAC
>CAIODE010000571.1 GCA_903856875.1 uncultured Burkholderiales bacterium | reverse complement strand
CGGATTTTTTCAGCAAAAGGCGATGTTGGATAGTGGTGCAGGATCAGTTGGCTCATGGCAATTCCTATTCAAATGGCTGACAAAGTTAAATCAACTTGACCACTTGCTTGCCAAAGTTATGGCCTTTGAGCAAGCCCATGAAAGCTTCAGGTGCAGAGGCTAAACCTTGTGCAATGGTTTGGCGAGGGTTGAATTTGCCGCTGGCAATGAGCTCAGCCAATTCGGCCAAGGCTTCAGGCCAAACTTCCATGTGCTCACTCACAATGAAACCCTCAATGGTCATGCGACTCTTCAAAATCAAGGTGGGGTTGGTCATGGCCAGTGGTTCGCCGTTGTAGCCAGCAATCATGCCGCACACAGCAATGCGCGAAAAATCATTGGCACGCAACATGACGGCATCTAGCACCATGCCGCCTACATTTTCAAAATGACCGTCAATGCCATTGGGGCATGCATCGCGCAAGGCTTTGGACAAGGAGATGTAATCAGTGTGCGCTTTGTAATCAACGCAGGCATCAAAGCCTAATTCGTTGACAACGTAATCGCATTTGGCCTTGCCACCGGCAATGCCCACCACACGAAAACCACGCGCTTTGGCCAAAGCTCCATAAGCGCTGCCCACCGCACCGCTGGCAGCACTGACCGTCACAGTGGCGCCTGGTTTGGCTTGAATGATTTTGTTCAGTCCGTACCAAGCCGTGACACCGGGCATGCCCACTGCGCCAAGGTAATGGCTCATCGAGATTTTTTCAGCGTTGACTCGCTTGAGTGCGCCGGGCACATCTGCGTTGATCACGCTGTAGGCTTGCCATCCGCCCATGCACTGGACAGTTTCGCCTACTTTGAACTTAGCATTTTTACTTTCGGCGACTTCACCCACAGTGCCGCCTATCATGGGCTCACCCAAAGGCTGAGGTTGGGCATAGTTTTTACCAGCATTCATGCGGCCGCGCATGTAGGGATCGAGGCTGAGGTAATGGTGTTTGACCAAGACTTGCCCATCTTGCAATGCAGGCGTTTCTGCCGTGATCATTTTGAAGTTGGAAGGAGAGACTTCAGCTTCAGGGCGGTTGTCTAAAACAATGGCGTGATTGGTAGGCATGTTGCTTTCTTTCTAATCGGTTGAAATGGGTGATGTGAGCGAAGGCGTTCGCTTCACATATTTAAAAGTGCCTGTGGCATGCGCACACAGTTGTCCGGCAGCGTCATAGACCTTGCCTTCGGTAAAGATCATGGTTTTGGTTCTGAGGAGCAGCAAGCCTTTGGCCACCAAGTGTTCACCTTGGGTGATTTTGGCAGGCCGCATGAAACTCGTTTTCATCTCAATGGTGACCACGCCCATGTCTGGCTCAACGCTGCGTGCAGCGGTGGCCATGACGACATCGAGCAGCGTCATGACGGCGCCGCCATGCGTGATGTCAAATGAGTTGAGGTGCTCGGCACGAGGTTTGAAATGCAACTCAGAGTGACCGTTCTCAAACTTCTCAAGTGTGAAGCCGAGGTGGTCCACAAATGGAATGTGGACGCCAAATGGAATGCTCATGCAATACCTTAGCCGCCAATGATGGCGCTGACGCCGCCGTCAACAGCCAACCACTGGCCTGTGATGTGTTTTCCAGCTTCGCTGGCGTACAAAAGCGTCAGGCCTTTGAGGTCTTCATCGTCACCCAAACGCAAAAGAGGCGCATGGCTGGCCATGTTGTCTGCCCCCAATTTTTCAAGCAAGCCGTAAGTCATTTTGCTGGGAAAGAAGCCTGGGCAAATGGCGTTGACCGTGATGCCGTATTT
>CAIODE010000570.1 GCA_903856875.1 uncultured Burkholderiales bacterium | reverse complement strand
TTCTCAATGATCACAATGGCTTTGGCACCAGAGTCTTTGAGTTGATGCTCAAGTTCACGCGGTGTGTACAAGGGGTTAACATTGACCACCACCAAGCCCGCACGCAAAATGGCCGCCACCGCTACGGGGTACTGCGGCACGTTGGGCATCATGATGGCAACGCGGTCGCCTTTTTCTAAGCCCAGCGATTGGAAATAGGCAGCAAGCGCTTGGCTTTTGACATCGGTTTCTTGGTACGAGATGTCTTGACCCATGAAACTGTAGGCCGTTCGATCGGCATATTTGGCAAAGCTGTCTGCCATCAAGCCAAGCAAAGACTCATACTGAGAAGCGTCTATGTCAGCCGGTACGCCCTCAGGGTAACTGTCTAACCAAACGCGTTCTTCAGTCATTACTCGATCGCTTTCACCATGTCTTCCACCACTTTCTTGGCGTCACCAAACACCATCATGGTTTTGTCCATGTAGAACAGTTCATTGTCCAAGCCGGCGTAACCAGCGGCCATGGAGCGTTTGTTGACGATGATGGTTTTGGCTTTGTAGGCTTCCAAAATGGGCATGCCATAAATGGCGCTGCCCTTGATGTGCGCAGCGGGGTTCACCACATCGTTGGCACCCAAAATGATGGCCACATCGGCTTGGCCAAATTCGCCATTGATGTCTTCCATTTCGAACACTTGGTCGTAAGGCACTTCGGCCTCGGCCAACAACACATTCATGTGACCAGGCATGCGGCCCGCCACTGGGTGAATGGCGTACTTCACCGTGATGCCTTTTTCGGTCAGCTTGGCGGCCAACTCTTTGACCGCGTGCTGCGCGCGCGCCACGGCCAAACCATAACCGGGCACGATGACCACAGTTTCGGCATTGCCCAACACGAAGGCTGCGTCGTCGGCGCTACCGGTTTTGACGGGACGCTGTTCTTGCGCACCACCCACAGCTGTAGCAGCTTCACCACCAAAGCCACCCAAGATGACATTGAAGAACGAGCGGTTCATGGCCTTGCACATGATGTAGGACAGGATGGCACCCGAAGAGCCCACCAAAGAACCGGCAATGATCAGCATGCTGTTGTTCAAGCTGAAGCCAATGCCTGCAGCCGCCCAACCTGAATAGCTGTTGAGCATAGACACCACCACCGGCATGTCGGCGCCGCCAATGGGGATGATGATGAGCACACCCATGACAAAGGCCAGCGCCAGCATGGCAAAGAAAGCCGTCCAGCTTTCTGTGAACATGAACACCAAGCCCAAGCCCACCGTGGCCAAGCCCAAAATCAAGTTCAATTTGTGCTGACCTGCAAACTGCACAGGTGCACCTTGAAACAAACGGAATTTGTACTTGCCAGACAACTTGCCAAATGCAATGACAGAGCCACTGAAGGTGACGGCGCCAATGGCGGCACCTAAGAACAACTCCAGCAAGTTGCCTTTGGGAATGGGAGGCACAGTGCCGTCAGCCGCTTTGGTCACAATGCTGAAGGCATAGGGCTCAACCACAGCCGCAATGGCAATGAACACAGCAGCCAAACCAATCATGCTGTGCATGAAGGCCACGAGTTCTGGCATCTTGGTCATTTCAACTTTTTGGGCCATGTAGGCACCCAAGCCGCCACCGACCACCAAACCACCAAAGACATAGGTCATGCCCAATGCCTGGCCACCCGATAACTCCACAATCAAGGCCGCCGTTGTCAATGCGGCAATGAGCATGCCGGTCATGCCAAACACATTGCCCCGAATGGAGGTGGTGGGATGCGACAAGCCTTTCAGGGCTTGAATGAAACAAACGCTGGCAATCAAATACAAGAAGGTGACAAGGTTCATGCTCATGCTTTGTCTCCCTCGGTGCTGATCACTTTTTTCTCTTTCTTTCTGAACATCTCGAGCATGCGCCGAGTGACCAAGAAGCCACCAAACACATTGACTGCGGCCAATGTCACAGCCAGCACGCCCATGGTTTTGCCCAAAGTGGTTTCAGTCAAAGCGGCCGCCAACATGGCGCCCACAATGACGATGGCTGAAATGGCATTGGTCACCGCCATGAGGGGCGTATGAAGCGCGGGGGTGACGGTCCAGACCACGTGGTATCCCACATAAATGGCCAGTACAAAAATAATGAGGTTGAGAAGGGTGGGGGACACTGCTTCCATGGAGATCTCCGGTTTCTTTTTTAAATGAGGTAGGAAGGGGTGGGCTTATTTGCGCTTGACGTCGCCGCCTTGCGTCATCAAACAAGCCGCAACGATGTCGTCTTCCATGTCCACTTTGAATTCACCTTCTTTGGTGATCACGAGTTTCAAAAAGTCGAGCACATTGCGGGCATACAAAGAAGAAGCGTCGGCCGCTACCAGTGCAGGTAAATTGGTCTCGCCAACCAAAGTCACGCCATGTTTGACCACTGTTTTGCCCGCTTCTGTGAGCAAGCAATTGCCGCCCACGCCATCGGCCGCTTTGCCAGCTGCGATGTCCACAATGACTGAGCCTGGTTTCATGCTTTTGACCATGTCTTCAGTGACCAGCACAGGTGCCGCACGGCCGGGAATGAGCGCTGTAGAAATGACCACATCGGCCATGGCCACGCGTTTGGCCACTTCCACTTTTTGGCGCTCTAGCCAGCTGGGCGGCATGGGCCGCGCGTAACCGCCCACACCTTCAGCTGCTTCTTTTTCTTCAGCGGTTTCGTAGGGCACATCGATGAATTTGCCGCCCAAAGATTCGACCTGCTCTTTGACACTGGGTCGGACGTCGGAGGCTTCAATGACGGCGCCTAAACGCTTGGCGGTGGCAATGGCTTGCAAGCCCGCAACGCCCACACCCAAAATGACCACACGGGCCGCTTTGACGGTACCCGCTGCAGTCATGAGCATGGGGAAAAACCGTTGGTATTTGTCAGAGGCCACCATGACGGCTTTGTAGCCGGCAATGTTGGCTTGAGAAGACAACACGTCCATGCTTTGAGCACGCGTGGTACGAGGTGCAGCCTCAAGTGCAAAACTTGTGAGGCCAGCGCCCGCCAATTGGACCAAGCCATCTGCATCAAACGGATTGAGCATGCCCACCAAGGCAGCACCTGACTTCATGTGCTTGAGCTCTGCCGCGCTGGGGGCACTGACTTTGAGAACCAACTCACAACCGAGCGCACCCGCAGCATCTGTGATTTGAACACCCACCGCTTCATAAGCGGCGTCAGTGACACTGGCAGCAAGGCCAGCACCCGACTGAACATGCAAGGCGTGGCCTTGGGCTTTTAATTTTTTGGCCGTCTCGGGCGTCATGGCGACGCGTGTCTCGCCAGCTCGTGTTTCGGCAGGTACGCCAATGCGCATAAATGTCTCCTGAAAACTTACAAAACTTACAATCCGCTATTGTCCTCGATAAATGACTTGAGCGAGTCACAACCAAGACCGGTAAAACCCGATCTTGCATGCTGAAAAATTAGGCTACAGGGCTGACCCCTAGGCATCAGGGTTGTGTGCTGACTTTGTCGCCCGCAGCAACTTGGTCCAAGCGAGCTTGTTCTGCAAGCACTTTGGCCACATAACCCGTGTCACTTTGCAAGGTGTCACCCCCTAGGTAAAAAAGCAGGCCATCTTCCACCACCCCACCCTTCAAACGAATGTATTCTTGAAGCACTTGGGCACCCACGCGCATGTTGGTGAGCGGATCAAAAGCAGCCAATTTGCCGCCATATTTGTCATATTTTTTGACATGAATCTCCGTCATTACCTGCATCAAACCCTGTGCCCCCGCTTGGCTTTGAATGTAAGGATGAAAGCTCGATTCAATGGCCATCACAGCCAAAAGCAAATGCGGCTTGATTTTGGTCGAATCCGACAGCACATAGGCCTCGGCCACCAATGCAGCAATGGGCTCTGGCGCCACCCTGTATTTGCTGGCCAGCCAAGCCGCAACGGCCGCTTGCTTGCGCGGAATGTCTTTCAAATCGGTGGCGGTGACTCTGTCAGCGGTATTTTGCGGTTCCCACCACAAACTGAATTGGCGCGAGCGAAGCCACTCATAAACTGTCGACTCTGTTTGGGCCAAGATGTCTGGTCGAAACAGGGCGGCGCTGATGCCGATGACCACCACCAGACCCAGCATCGCCAAGCTGCTGTGCGTCAGTGTGAACACACCTTTGCCAACATCTTGCAAAAAGATGCTGACGGCCGCTCTCACTTTGGCTGAGGTGGAAAGGTTTGGATTGGGTGGCATGAGGTGCAAGTATAGGTATTTAGATCAGGGGATAATTGGCGCCATGAAGCTTCACCGAATTGTTGTGGGTTTGTCTGGCGGCGTCGACTCCGCAGTCACTGCTCACTTATTGAAAAAGCAAGGCCACGAAGTGGTCGGCATTTTCATGAAGAATTGGGAAGACGACGACGACAGTGAATTTTGCTCATCCAACATTGACTTTGTCGATGCGGCGGCCGTGGCCGATGTGGTGGGCATTGAAATTGAACATGTCAATTTTGCAGCCGACTACAAAGACCGCGTATTTGCCGAATTTCTGCGGGAGTATCAAGCCGGCCGCACCCCCAACCCCGACATTCTTTGCAACGCCGAAATCAAGTTCAAATCTTTTTTAGACCATGCGCTGCAAGTGGGTGCTGAAAAAATAGCCACGGGCCATTACGCGCGCGTTCGCTTGAATGAAGCCACCGGTTTGCACGAGCTGCTCAAAGGTTTGGACAACAGCAAAGACCAAAGTTATTTTTTGCATCGCTTGAACCAGGCACAGTTGTCCAAAACTTTGTTTCCAGTGGGTGAATTGCTTAAAACACAGGTGCGTCAAATTGCAGAAGAGATCGGCTTGCCCAATGCCAAGAAAAAAGACTCTACGGGCATTTGCTTCATTGGTGAGCGGCCTTTCAGAGATTTTTTGAATCGTTACATTTCCAAAGAACCCGGCCCCATCAAAGACGCAACAGGCCGAACCATTGGCAAGCATGTGGGTTTGAGTTTTTACACCTTGGGCCAACGCCAAGGCCTGGGCATTGGCGGCATCAAAGCCAAAGGCGCTCAGCGTGGCGGTGGTGAACAAACGCCTTGTTTTGTGGCCCGCAAGGACATGGTCCAAACCATTTTGTGGGTGGTGCAAGGGCATGATCACCCTTGGCTCTTGTCACCTCAACTTGAGGCCGCCGACGCCAGTTGGTGTTCGGGCAGAGAGCCAACGGACGGTTTGTACGCTGCCAAAACACGCTATCGACAAGCCGATGCCCACTGCGCATTGACATCGCCCAATGCAGCTGAATTTGCTTTGTCGTTTGACGAAAGCCAATGGGCTGTCACGCCGGGTCAAAGTGCCGTTTTGTA
>CAIODE010000569.1 GCA_903856875.1 uncultured Burkholderiales bacterium | reverse complement strand
TGATCGGCTTGATGTCGGGCGTGGTCAGCGGCAATGCTGCCATGGGCGCCAATGCCTACAGCTCTGCCATGTTCTATGTCGTAGGTTACGTCCTAACCACATTGGCAAGCTTTGGCATCATCTTGCTCTTGGCCCGTCAAGGTTTTGAGAGCGAAGAAATTACCGATCTGGCGGGCTTGAACAATCGCAGCCCTTTGTATGCAGGCGTCATGGCCGTCTGCATGTTCTCCTTGGCTGGCATTCCCCCCATGGTGGGTTTCTATGCCAAGCTCTCGGTGTTGCAGGCCTTGATCGCTTCTGGCCATACAGCCGACATCGCATTGGCCGTGTTTGCAGTGGCCATGTCGCTCATTGGCGCTTTCTACTACTTGCGCGTTGTCAAGGTCATGTACTTTGATGAAGCCGTCACAGCCACCACAGTCACGGCTGACGCAGATGTGCGCATTGTCTTGTCCCTCAATGGCTTGTTGGTCTTGATCTTGGGCATTGTGCCTGGCGCTTTGATGTCACTGTGCGCCCGCTCAGTAGCCCAGATGCTGGCCAATTGAGCATGGCCGATCGCTTGGACTCGTATGAAAGTCCTTAACCTCCAGTGCGCAGGAATGCACACCTTTGAGGGCTGGTTTGGCTCTGAGGAAGACTTTCAATCCCAGCGTGAAAGGGAATTGGTGGCCTGTCCCCTGTGCGCCAACACTGAAGTGCGCAAACTGCCTTCTGCGCCGCGTTTGAATTTAGGTGCTGCAGAACCCAAACAATTGAATTCTGATGCTGGCACTGAGCATGCAGAGTCGGCAGGTGCGAGTGTTGAAGGATCGTCTCATTTGCCAGCCATCATAAATCCCACAATGGACGATGCCAATTCAAGCAGTCTGCCAGTGGCGCATGCCAATCCAGAATCCATGCAACTTATGCAAGCGGCATGGATGAAGATGGTGAAACATGTGATGGCCAATACCGAGGATGTTGGCAAAAACTTTGCAGAAGAAGCGCGAAAGATGCACTACGGTGAATCGAAAGAAAGAAATATTCGCGGTAAGGCTTCGTTGGAAGAAACGCAGGATCTTCTGGACGAAGGCATTGATGTATTGCCTTTGCCAGTGCCCGAAGCCCTCAAGGGTGGACTTCAGTAGGCCTTCTTGAAAAGCATTTTTAAGCGCCGTACCAATCTTTCACTGCCGCTACATACCTCTGGACCCCCTCTGCCACGCTAGCGGCTTCTAAAGCACCATAGGACAAGCGTTGATAGTTAGCTTCTTGGGTGTTGGTCAAGCCAAATGCAAAGCCTGGAATAGAAGCGACCTTGAATTTTTCAGTCATGACGCGATTGAATTCAATGGCTTGGGTGCCTTCAGCCAAGCCTGGCAGCTTCATCAGTACATAGAAAGCACCTTGCGTCTGCGGAAACTGAACCAACTCGCTTAAGCCTTCTAGCGCTTTGTAAACAGTTTGACGGACTTCGCTTAAGGCTTTGACTTTGGGTTCAACCCAGTTCCGTCCCAGCTTGAGAGCCTCAATGGCCAATAACTGAGAGGGCATAGGCGCGCAAATGAGGTTGGTGTCTTGCACTTTGTTCATGGCATCAAACAAGTTGGCGGGAAACACCACGTAGCCTACACGCCAACTGGCCATGCCAAAGTTTTTAGACATGGAATAAAACGACAAGGTGTGATTCATGGCGCCCGGAATGCTTGCGGGAGAAAAGTGCTTGGTGCCTTCATAAGTGAAATACTCGTAGGCTTCGTCGCTAAAGTGATAGAGCCCATGCTGCGCGCAAAGTGCATTGACAGCCCTTAGAGATGCTTCTGAATAAACAGCGCCTGTTGGATTGTTGGGTGATACCGTCAAAATGGCACGGGTGCGAGGCGTAATGGCTGCAGCCATGGCCTCCACATTGAGGCTCCAGTCTGGGTGTGTGGGCACGGGCACCGGTATGCAACCACACATGCGAATGGCCATTTCTTGATTGAAATAAAACGGCATGGGCAAGATGAACTCATCGCCAGGATCGGCCACGGCTAAAACAGAGTTTAAGAAAGCCATGTTGCTACCGGCAGTCACCATGACCATGGCTTCTGTTCCAAGTTTGATTTGGTTTTCTTGTGCCAGTTTGTTGTGAATGACTTCAACCAAACCAGGGTGGCCGCTGACGCCAAGGTATTTATGGAGGCTGCCATCGCCCATCAGGCTGGGCAGGGCTGCAATGGCTTGATGCGGAGGGCCGTAATTGACAACGCCCTGACCCAAAGAAATGGTGCCGGGGTTGTTGCGCACAAATGCGGCAATGGTAGGGATGATGGGGGTGTCGACCCCCTCCATTCGATAGGCGGGATGCTTCATGTGAAAACCAATCGGTGCTTGAATTTTGGGTAGATTTTAAGGTGACTTAACGGGGAATCAAAGGACAATCAAAGTCAGCTCTTTTGGACTTCTTGTTTTGCATGCCATCATTGATACATAATGAAAGCAAATTCATTTTGTTTGACCTGAGGACTGTTGCTTGCTTTTCGACCATTGTGCTAAGTGTCAGAGTTGTTGCAACGTCGATTCAGGCTTTGGAACACTCGAGATTACCCTCACTCAGAAAGAAACCAAAGTGTTTCGACATTTGTGCATTGAAGATCGCTGTGAGTACTTGGGCGAGAAAGGCTGCACTTTGGGTGAAAGTAAACCTTTGAGTTGTAAGTTGTACCCTTTGTCATTTGATCCGCAGGTTAAAAAATATTACTTCGATGCCGCATGCCCTTTGTTGCCTGAATACAAGCGGCAACTCAAAGATTCAGACAGTGATGCTTCCAATCACTTTCGTGAGATGAACACACTCATTGAAGAAATGGCGATTGTCGACCCCAAGTTCTTAAGCAGGAACCATGAGATTGATTTGGACTTTTTTGAATTGGTGCCATTGCGCCAACCCAGCCACCTGAAGAAATATAAGCATGAGTGATAGCCCAAGCAATCTTCTTGCCGCTGAAGACTTCCATGTTGACGTGGCTTTAGAGGTGGACGACATGCGGGTGGGTTACCAAACTTGGAACCAAGACAATTTGTGCGTAGAAAGTTACCACGAAGACATTTTGTACTTCACCTCCAGATGGGATGCCTTGTGTCCCTACATCGATGTCACGCCTGAGATGTTGCAAATGGCCGCCAAGCCCTTCATCGTTTATGCGGTCCCCCCTGAAAGCCCTTATGGCGTGCCTATCAATGACAAATACGGATTGGTTGATGTGGCTGCAGAGGGCTTCTGGACCGAACCCAGGCGGCAGCGTAAATTCAAAGAATTGGAAAAATTGTGCAAAAGGCTGACTGTCACTGAAAGTGTGGTGCCTGGGCATACCTTGACCGTCGAAGATGTTTATGAAATGGGGGGTGTTCACTTTGAAGCCTACTATATTCACCCTGAAGAGGTGGCAGGCTTTGTGGACTACATTCAAAATTTGGATGTGTTGATCATTCGCGCATTTTCTGAAGAAGGCGATTTGGTTCTCACGGATGTCTCTCTGTTGTTGCCAGAGCGCAAACAAGTTTATGGCAGTTTTTGTCAGTGGAACCCGCTTTATAAAAACAGGTCACCCGGCATCTTTGCCTGTTTGCTGGCTTCAAAGTGGGCAGCCAAGAATGGCTACCTTTGTTACAACTTAGGGCCCGTCGACGATTATGGTTACAAGGCCTTGTTTGTGACCCATTTTGAACCTATCTTTGCTGTGGCCATGACCGATGAAAATCACCCATTGGCCTTGGATACCCAATCACCCTTGCACACCGACTTCAGCCCTGATGTTTGGAATCAGATCAAAAGACCAAAATGAAGTGATGGGATGCTGAGTCATCATCCAAAGTGATGTTCTTCGTCAAACGCCAGGTCGTAGTCAAAAAACAATTCTTCACCCGCTTTGATTTTCCTGAGCGACAAAAGCGTATTGTTTTTTAAGTATTTGATATTGGGCTTTTTAGAGTGATTCATGTAAAAAGCCATGTTCATTGCGTTAAGGCCAATGGATGGAATAAGGTGTTCGTCTTTGTCGTAGTAGCAAAACATACGAACTTCTTTTTGAACACTGGCCGGTATTTTTTTGATTTCTTTTTTGGAAAAAGAAAACTCTTTGATTTTAAGCAAACTGACCAAGGGCTGGATCCCTTTGGGAATGTCTCTAATGGCAAATACGCCAATGCCGTGAATGGGTGAAACGCCTAGTCGACAGTACACCTCGGTTTGAAGGTGTTTTAAAATTCTTGTTTTGTCGATGGCCATTACTGCTCCACTTTGCGGTAAGGTTGTATGTTAACGGCATGTGATCCTTTATGAAATACAAATCAACTGAACTCATCTCATTTGCAGTCAACTTGCTTCAGTCAGCGGGTCTCCCCGTTGACAAAGCAAAGTCTGTGGCCGAAGTATTGGTAGAGGGTGACTTGCTGGGTCATACAACCCACGGACTTGCTTTGCTGGCCCCCTACTTGGCAGAAATTGAAAAAGGCAGCATGCGCACCGAAGGTGAGCCGGCTGTTGTTTCTGACTTTCCAGCAGCCCTTACTTGGGATGGCAATCGATTACCTGGCCCCTGGTTGGTCTTGCAAGCCATGCAAGTGGCCATCGATCGCGCAAAATTGCAGGGCACCTGTACGGTTGTGATCAGGCGCAGTCACCACATAGCATGCCTAGCGGCGTACCACCAACGCGCCACAGATCAGGGCATGCTGATGCAGTTGCATTGCTCAGATCCCAACTCTAAAAGTGTCGCACCTTTTGGGGGTTTAGACGCAGTCTTCACACCCAACCCTGTGTCGTATGGCTTTCCCACCTCTCAGATGCCCATCATGGTGGATGTGTCTACTTCCGCCACCACCAACGGCATGACCAACCGTTTGTTTGCAGAGAAAAAACCGCTTCCTGCAGCATGGGTGATGGACGGCCATGGCCACCCAAGTACCGATCCGGGCGTGCTCTTTCAGGAGCCCAAAGGCACCATCCTGCCTTTAGGTGGCATGGATTCAGGCCACAAAGGCTATGGTTTAAGTTTGATGGTCGAGGCCTTGACGGGTGGCTTGGCGGGACATGGCCGCGCTGATCCTGTTGAGGGCTGGGGCGCCACTGTTTTTCTACAGATCATGGACCCCCATGCATTTGCAGGCAAAGGTGCCTATGAGAGGCAAATGGATCAAGTCGTGGCCAATTGCCACAACTCGACACCCGCCAAGCCTGGCCAGCCAGTCAGGACACCTGGTGAAAGAGGCCTGCAACATAAAGCTGAAAGCCTCTTAAATGGTTTGACGCTGTATCCGAGCATCATGCCCATGCTGTTGCCATGGGCCAGCAAACTCAAGCTTGAGGCACCTCAGGCCATTTGAGAAGGGCTTGGTTTGGACCATAACTTGGCAATCAAAGGCCATGTCCATACCAAGATGCTCAACACGGCAAGGCTTAGCGCAATAGGACGTGCAAAAAAAGCACTTAAATCGCCGTTGGCTTTGATCATGGAGGTGATGAAATTTTCTTCTAGCATGCCGCCCAGTACCACCCCCAAAATAGCCGGTGCAATGGGGAAATGATTGGCTTCTAAAACATAGGCCAAAATGCCGGCAACCAACATGACACCGACTTCAAACATGGAGTTGTTGATGGCAAATGTACCGACCACGCAGAACAGCAAAATAAGCGGCATGAGG
>CAIODE010000568.1 GCA_903856875.1 uncultured Burkholderiales bacterium | reverse complement strand
GTTTTCTTCAACACCATGAAACGAACCTTCAGCCACGTGGGCATTTATGTGGGTGACGGCAAATTCATCCACGCTCCCAGACCTGGCAAAGCGGTTCGGGTAGATGACATGCGCGAAGCCTATTGGCAAAAGAGATTCAACGGTGCCCGAAGAGTTCAAGCCGACAAACTACAAGCAGAGCCAGCCCAAAATTAAAACCGCCAATGCCATGAAATATCCGCCCAGCTTAATGGGGTCAGTTCACGCAGGCGGTTTTTTTGTGTGCTCTGACGTCTATTTCTTTGAAGGTGGCAGGTCTGTACAACTGCCATGCGCCACTTCAGCGGCCATGCCAATGCTTTCGCCCAAAGTAGGGTGTGGGTGAATGGTTTTGCCAATGTCGATGGCGTCTGCGCCCATCTCGATGGCCAAAGCCACTTCACCAATCATGTCACCTGCATGCGTGCCCACCATGCCACCGCCCAAAATCTTGCCGTGACCCTGCGCCTCGGGTGAATCATCGAACAACAATTTGGTCACGCCTTCATCACGGCCATTGGCAATGGCACGACCAGAAGCCGTCCAAGGGAACAAGCCCTTCTTGACCTTGATCCCTTGCGCCTTGGCTTGATCTTCGGTGAGGCCCACCCACGCCACTTCGGGATCGGTGTAAGCCACGCTTGGTATCACGCGCGCATTGAAGGCGCTGGCGGCCAACTCTTTGTTGCCTTGAATTTCACCCGCAATGACTTCAGCCGCGACATGGGCTTCGTGCACCGCCTTGTGAGCCAGCATAGGTTGTCCCACGATGTCGCCAATGGCAAAGATGTGTGGCACGTTGGTGCGCATTTGAATGTCAACAGGAATGAAACCACGATCGGTCACGCTCACGCCTGCTTTATCTGCTGCAATCTTTTTACCGTTAGGCGTTCTGCCCACAGCTTGCAACACCAAGTCATAAACTTGCGGTGCAGGCGCCGCAACGCCCTCCTCTGCAGATTCAAACGTGACCTCAATGCCGGCCTTGGTGGCTTTGGCTCCCACCGTTTTTGTTTTGAGCATGATGTTGTCAAATCGTGGGGCGTTCATTTTTTGCCAGACCTTGACCAAGTCACGGTCAGCGCCTTGCATCAAGCCGTCCATCATTTCAACCACATCAAGGCGAGCACCTAGCGTGCTGTAGACGGTACCCATTTCCAATCCGATGATGCCGCCTCCCAAAATCAGCATGCGCTTGGGCACTTCTTTCAAGGCCAATGCGCCTGTGCTGTCGACCACGCGAGGATCATTGGGCATGAAGGGCAAGCGCACGGCTTGACTGCCAGCGGCAATGATGCAGTTCTTGAAGGCGAGAACTTTCTTAACGCCGGTTTTTTCTTGACCTGTGCCGGTGGTTTCTTCTACCACCACATGGTGGGCACTCAGAAATTCACCTACACCGCGAACCGTGGTGACCTTGCGCATTTTGGCCATGGCTGCCAAACCACCTGTGAGTTTGCCAATCACTTTTTCTTTGTGCGTGCGCAATTTTCCAATGTCTAATTTGGGGGTGCCAAAGTCCACGCCTAAATCGGCCATGTGACTTACTTCATCCATTACAGCTGCTACGTGCAACAAGGCTTTGGAAGGAATGCAACCTACATTCAGGCAAACCCCCCCCAAGGTGGCATAGCGCTCCACGATCACAACCTTGAGACCCAAGTCTGCTGCGCGGAACGCGGCTGAGTAACCGCCAGGTCCAGCACCTAAGACGAGCAAGTCACATTCGATATCGACGGTGCCATTGTAAGAGTCTGCGTTTGGAATGTTGAGAGCAACTGTTGTAGACGCAGGCGCTGTAGAAGCCGCGGCAACGGCTGCTGTAGCTAGTGGTGCAGAGGCTGCAGGTGCAGCGGCTAAAGCAGTTGCTTCACCTTCCAGCACCAAGACCACAGAGCCTTGCTTGACTTTGTCGCCCAATTTCACTTTGAGCTCTTTCACCACGCCTGCTTGAGAGCAAGGGATTTCCATAGAGGCTTTGTCAGACTCCACAGTGATCAAACTTTGCTCAGCCTTGACAAGGTCGCCAGGCTTTACCAGCAACTCAATGACCGCCACTTCGTCGAAGTCGCCAATGTCCGGAACTTTGATATCAATCAGTGCCATAGTTTTTCAATCAGTTGGGGACAGAGCAATGCTTCGCCTTGATCTTTCCCGCAATTTGTTAGAGGAGTACACGGCGGAAGTCGCCAAGGATTTGACCCAAGTACGCATTGAAGCGTGCTGCAGCAGCACCATCGATCACACGGTGATCCCAGGTCAGCGACAAAGGCAACATGAGGCGCGGCACAAACTGTTTGCCATCCCAAACAGGTTCTTGTGTGCTCTTGCAAACACCCAAGATGGCCACTTCAGGCGCGTTGATGATGGGCGTGAAGTATTTGCCGCCAATGCCGCCCAAGCTTGAGATG
>CAIODE010000567.1 GCA_903856875.1 uncultured Burkholderiales bacterium | reverse complement strand
CGCGCCTAAGCCCAAATGCACCACACCCGGCTGCTGAGAAGTTGGCGCGTAGGCCGGTGTTTGAACTGACTTAGAAACCAGGGGCAGCGTGGCGCGCGAGAGCTTCACTTCAGGCATGCCGTTTTTTCAGCTTGTCTTCTGAAGCCTGAATTTCGGCCCAAGTGGCGTCGTCAATCCATATGCCATTTTTCACACGCTCGGCGCGCGCGGCACGCTCGGGCTCGCCGGCTGTCAGAACGCCTGAAGTGCCTGGCGCGTCAGGACTTTTCCGCAACCAGTCTTCAAACGCCAAGGCTTCTTTTTCAAAGGAAGCTTGCGTGCCCAAGCGAACGGGGTCAATCAGCATGACCAGCATGCCATTTAAGACAGCACGTTTGTGATCGGCTTCACGGTGCCAGGTGTCGCCGCCTGTGAGGGCGCCGCCCAACAATTCGCAGGCCATGGCCATGCCAAAACCTTTGTGCTCTCCAAAGGTCATGAGGGCGCCATACAAGCCATTGGATTGCGGCACCACCACCACACCCGGATCGTTGGTGGGGTGACCGCTTTCATCGATCAAATAACCGTCGGGAACTTGTTCGCCTTTGTTGTGCGCCACGCGCATCTTGCCTTGGGCCACACGGCTGGTGGCAAAGTCAAGCACGAAGGGCGGGCGATTGCCCATGGGCACGCCGATGCAGCAAGGGTTGGTGCCAAAGCGGCCATCACCGCCGCCAAAAGGCGCTACGACGGGTCGTGACAACACATTGACAAAATGCATCGATACCAAACCTTGCGTCACAGCCATTTCTGCAAAATGACCAATGCGGCCCAAGTGATGCGAGCGACTGAGCGCCACCGTGCACACGCCATGTTGCTTGGCCCGTTCAATGCCCATTTGCATGGCTTGCACGCCCGTGATTTGACCGTAGCCACGCTGGCCGTCTAAGTTGAGCAGTGGGCCCGTATCGAGCACCACTTTGACGCCGGTGTTGGGGCTGAGGCCACCTTCAAGCACCGCGTCGACATAGCGCGGCACCATGCCCACACCATGCGAGTCGTGACCACTTAAATTGGCCATGACCAAATTGGCGGCCACTTGCTCGGCCTCGGCCATTTCGCTGCCGGCCATTTGAATGATGTGACTAATTTGTTGACGCAGTTGTTCTGCCGGAACGCAATGACTCATAAGTAGACTTTCAAATTACATGACCGCGCCAACTTGCCAAGGCACAAACTCATTTTGCCCATAGCCATGTTGTTCGCTCTTGGTAGGTTCGCCAGAGGCAGCTTTCAAAATCATGTCGAAAATGCGCTGACCCATGTCGGCAACGCTGCTGCCGCCGTCGACAATCTCGCCGCAGTTCAGGTCGATGTCGTCAGATTGTTTTTTCCACAACGCTGAGTTGGTGGAAAATTTCAAACTGGGGGAGGGTGCACAGCCATATGCGCTGCCACGACCCGTGGTGAAGCAAATGAGATTGGCGCCTCCTGCTACTTGGCCTGTGGCACTGACGGGGTCGTAGCCTGGGGTGTCCATGTAGACGAAGCCATGCGTGTTGACGGGTTCTGCGTATTCATAAACCGCTTGCAAATTGCTGGTGCCGCCTTTGGCCACAGCGCCCAAAGATTTTTCCAAAATGGTGGTCAAGCCGCCCGCCTTGTTGCCGGGCGAGGGGTTGTTGTTCATCTCGCCGCCATTCATGGCGGTGTAGTCTTCCCACCACTTGATGCGCTCGATCAATTTGGCCGCCACTTCCGGCTTGACCGCGCGCCGTGTGAGCAAATGCTCCGCGCCATAAATTTCGGGTGTTTCACTCAAGATGGCGGTGCCGCCGTGGGCCACCAACAGGTCTACCGCAGCGCCCAGCGCAGGGTTGGCGCTGATGCCCGAATAGCCGTCAGATCCGCCGCATTGCAAGCCCACTGTGATGTGCTCTGCACTGCAAGGCTGGCGCGCATAGGCGTTGGCTTTAGGCAGCATTTCTTGCACCAGTGCAATGCCTTTTTCGACGGTTTGGCGCGTGCCCCCACTGTCTTGGATGTTGAACACTTTGAGGTTTTCGCCAGCGCGCAAACTGCCGTGCTCTAGCCAACTGCTGAGCTGATTGGCCTCACAGCCCAAGCCCACCACCAGCGCGCCCCAAAAATTGGCGTGCGTGGCGTAACCGGTCAAAGTGCGCTGCAGCAGTTGCATGCCCAGCCCTTCAGTGGCCATGCCGCAGCCGGTGCCGTGCGTTAAGGCAACCACGCCATCGACATTGGGAAAATCGGCCAAAGCTGCAGGGTTATTGCGGCGAGAAAAATGGTCGGCAATGGCCCGCGCCGCGGTGGCCGAGCAATTGACAGTCGACAAAATACCAATGTAGTTGCGCGTGGCCACACGCCCATCGGGGCGCACGATGCCCATGAAGGTGGCATCTAGCTTGGTAGCTTCAGGTTTGACATCTTGGCCAACGGCATAGTCGCGGTCAAATTGACCTTTGTCTGGGCCCATGTTCAAGTTGTGCGTGTGCACATGTTCGCCCGCTGCAATGGCTTGGCTGGCAAAGCCAATGATTTGGTTGTAGCGCCGCACGGCTTGGCCAGAAGCCACGGCATGAAGCGCCACTTTGTGTCCGGGTGGTACCAAGCCGCGCACGGCCACACCTGCGACCGTTGAGCCGCTGATCAATTGCGCACGCGCAATGACGACGTCATCGGCGGGATGGAGTTGGATGTACTGGTTCATGCGTGTCAAAGTTAAAGCGGTTAATAAACCAAATGAGGCAACCACAAGACCACACTGGGCACGTAGGTGATCACAATCAAACTGCCCAGCAAAGGCACGAGCCAGGGCAAGATGGCAATGGTGGTGCGCTCCACGCTCAGATTGGCCACTCGCGCCAACACAAATAAGACCATGCCCATAGGGGGGTGCAGTAAACCAATCATCAAGTTGAGTACCATGACCAAGCCAAAGTGAACCAAGTCAATGCCCAGTTTCTGGCAAATAGGGACCAAGATGGGAACCAAAATGGTGATGGCAGCGGTAGGCTCCAAGAAGCAACCCACAAACAGCATCAACAAATTGGCCAACAATAAAAACATCCAAGGCTCTTGTGTAAAGCCCAGCACCCACGCACCGATGGCCGCTGTCACGCCGGTGGCCGTGAGCATCCAACCAAAAATGCTGGCAGCCGCAACAATGAACAACACCGTGGCAGTGGTCTCTACGGTGTCCAAGCAAACCTTGACAAACATTTTCAAGTTCAAGGTACGGTACCAAAAAAAGCCCAGAATCAAAGCCCATACGCAAGCGGCAATGGCCCCTTCGGTAGGCGTGAAGACGCCAGTGGTCATGCCGCCAATCAAGAGCACCGGGGTCATGATGGGCAGCACAGCCTGGAAGTCAAAGATTTTGTCGGCAGCAAACAGCAAGACCAAAGCGCAAAGCACCGTCCACT
>CAIODE010000566.1 GCA_903856875.1 uncultured Burkholderiales bacterium | reverse complement strand
TAACGGAGGCCGCTGACTTGAGAGGCGACAGCTCCAAAATGGCAGGTTTTTTCTTTTCATTTTCAGTCAAAGATTTTGCCAAAGTTGAAAACTTGGCTTGTAAATCTTTGTCTTCTGTTTGAGCTGCCAGTTCTTGTGCCCAGTACATGGCCAAGTAGAACTGGCTGCCACGGTTGTCCAATTCACCAGTTTTAGTCGATGGATTTTTGTTGTTGGCCAACAAGGACCCAGTGGCAGCATCTAGCGCTTTGGCTAAGACTTTGGCTTTCTGATTGCCAGTTTTAATTCCCAAATCTTCCAAAGAAGCTGCCAAGGCCAAGAATTCACCCAATGAGTCCCAACGCAGGTGGTTCTCTTCTACCAACTGCTTCACGTGCTTAGGAGCTGAACCACCTGCACCTGTTTCGTACATGCCGCCGCCAGCCATCAGTGGCACGATGGACAGCATTTTGGCGCTGGTGCCTAGCTCCATGATCGGGAACAAGTCGGTGAGGTAGTCGCGCAAGATATTGCCAGTAACAGAGATGGTGTCAAGGCCGCGGATCACGCGTTCAAGCGTGTAGCGCATGGCCCGAACTTGAGACATGATTTGAATGTCTAGACCCTTGGTGTCATGGTCTTTCAAATAGGTTTCCACTTTCTTGATCATTTCCGCTTCATGAGAGCGATAAGGATCAAGCCAGAACAAAGCCGGCGTACCTGAGTTGCGAGCGCGAGTGACTGCCAATTTGACCCAATCGCGGATGGGGGCATCTTTCACTTGGCACATGCGCCAAATGTCTCCCGTTTCAACGTTTTGTGACAACAAGACTTCGCCTGTAGCGATGTCCACAATGTTGGCAATGCCATCTTCTGCAATTTCAAATGTCTTGTCGTGTGAGCCGTATTCCTCGGCTTGTTGCGCCATCAGGCCAACGTTGGGCACAGTGCCCATGGTGCGGGGATCAAAGTTGCCGTTGGTTTTGCAGAAATTGATGACCTCTTGGTAAATGCGAGCAAATGTGGATTCAGGAATAACTGCTTTGGTGTCTTTGGGTTTGCCGTCAGCACCCCACATTTTGCCGCCAATGCGAATCATGGCGGGCATGGAAGCGTCCACAATCACATCGTTGGGCGCATGCAAGTTGGTAATGCCTTTGGCTGAATCGACCATGGCCAAATCGGGGCGGTGCTCGTGGCAAGCGTGCAGATCGCGGATGACTTCGTCATGCAAAGAATGGGGCAAGCTTGCTATCTTTTCTTCGAGATCGACCATGCCGTTGTTGACATTGATACCCAACTCATCAAACAACTTGCCATGCTTTTCAAAGGCTTCTTTGTAGAAGATTCTGACAGCGTGTCCAAACACGATGGGGTGTGACACTTTCATCATGGTGGCCTTGACGTGCAAGGAGAACATCACACCGGATTTGCGCGCATCTTCCATTTGCTCTTCGTAAAACTCGCAGAGCGCCTTTTTGCTCATGTACATGCTGTCGATGATCTCGCTAGCCAGCAAAGAGACCTTGGCTTTCAAGACCACGGTCTTGCCTGACTTGGTGATGAGCTCCATGCGGACATCGCGTGCTTTGTCCAGGGTCAATGATTTTTCGCCGTGGTAGAAGTCACCGTGCTTCATGTGCGCAACGTGCGAGCGAGAAGCCATGCTCCATTCACCCATGCTGTGAGGATTTTTTCTGGCGAAGTTCTTCACAGCCAGTGGGGCGCGACGGTCTGAGTTGCCTTCACGCAAAACGGGATTGACCGCACTGCCTAAGCATTTTGAGTAGCGTGCTTGAATAGCTTTGTCGGCATCTGTTTTTGGATCTTCAGGGTAATCAGGAACATGAAATCCTTTAGATTGGAGCTCTTTGATCACGCTAGCCAACTGGTGTACAGACGCGCTGATGTTGGGCAATTTGATGATGTTGGTTTCGGGTAGGAGCGTTCTCTTGCCCAAATCTGCCAAGTTGTCTGGCACCTTTTGCTGAGGCGTGAGGAAGTCTGGAAACTCACCCAACACGCGACCTGCTACAGAGATGTCGCTGGTTTCAACTTCGATGTCAGCTGGCTGAGTGAAGGCTTGAATGACTGGCAAAAAGGCTGCAGTTGCCAGCAATGGCGCCTCGTCTGTCAGGGTGTAAATAATCTTGGATTTTTGGTTGGCCATGAGCGTCCTCGTTTTTATTACTGCAAGAGAGATTGGTGCAGCCAGTATTAGATCTTAAAAGTAGCCCCTGACAGCCCGCTGATAGGGGCTGTTGTGATAAAAAATGAGATCAAATTTCGCAATGCGAAATTGATAGATGCTGAATTGAAAAATCAGCTTTTAACCAAGCCCTTGAAGTTTGTCGTGGCAGTCCTAAAGAAGCTCAATCAGCATGGCATGATTAGAAGGATGAAACGAAGCGGAGCCATGAACCCATGAAAGAGCAAGCCATTCATTGGGAAACCAGTGGGACCAGTCGCATTCCTTTTGCTGTTTATACCCAACCCGATACGCACGCCAAAGAACTTGAGCGCTTCTTTTACAGAGCGCATTGGAGTTATGTCGGCTTAGAAGCGGAAATTCCCAACACGGGCGATTTCAAACGCACAGCCATTGGCGAGCGTTCTGTGATCATGACGCGCAGCCAAGACGGTCGAATTCATGTGGTTGAAAATGTGTGCGCGCATCGAGGCATGGCCTTTTGTCGCGAGCGACACGGCAATAAAAAAGAACTCGTCTGCCCTTACCACCAGTGGAGTTATGCCTTGGATGGCAAATTACAGGGTGTGCCATTTCGGCGCGGCGTTCGCCAAGAAGGCAAAGTCAATGGCGGCATGCCGGCAGATTTTGATCCCAAAGATCACGGTCTAAATGCCTTGAGAGTGGCCGCGCGTGGTGGCGTGGTGTTTGCCTCCTTTGACCATGGCGTTGAGTCATTGGAAGATTACATGGGGCCCACCATCCTTCAGTACTTCGATCGTTTGTTCAATGGCCGTCAACTCAAAATTTTGGGCTACAGCAGGCAGCGCATTCCAGGAAACTGGAAGCTCATGCAAGAGAACATCAAAGATCCATACCACCCCGGTTTGTTGCACACTTGGTTTGTCACCTTCGGGCTTTGGCGTGCCGATAATAAAAGTGAGCTGCGGATGGATGAGCATCATCGGCATGCGGCCATGATTTCTACGCGCGGTTCCGCGGGCCAAGCCACTGGTCAAGCATCGGACGTCACTCAAGTAAGCAGCTTCAAAGCCAGCATGCAATTGCACGACCCTAGCTTCTTAGACATCGTGCCAGAGCCTTGGTGGGGCGGGCCAACCGCGGTCATGATGACTTTGTTTCCCAGTGTCATTTTCCAGCAGCAAGTCAACAGCGTTTCTACGCGCCACATTCAGCCCGATGGCCATGGTGCATTCGATTTTGTTTGGACACACTTCGGCTTTGATGACGATACAGAGGAGATGACTGAACGTCGCTTAAGACAAGCCAACTTGTTTGGCCCGGCTGGCTTTGTTTCAGCCGATGATGGCGAAGTGATTGAGTTTTCTCAAGAAGCTTTTGAAAGCAAACCTCAGCATCGCACCTTGGCCGAGTTAGGTGGGCGCGATGTTGAAGAAACGGATCACATGGTGACAGAAACACTCATTCGCGGCATGTATGAATACTGGCGCAAAGTGATGGAGAACTGATCATGGTGGACATGCAAACTTGGTTTGGCATCCAGCAACTCTATGCCGATTACGCCATCGCAGTGGACAGTGGTAAATGGGATTTGTGGCCAGAATTTTTCACTGAAAAGTGTGTCTACAAACTTCAGCCTCGCGAAAATCACGAGCGAGGCTTTCCTCTGGCCACTTTGTCGCTCACAAGCAAAGGCATGCTGAAAGATCGGGTCTATGGTATTTCAGAAACCTTGTTTCATGACCCTTATTACCAGCGACATGTGGTGGGCGCGCCCGTAGTGCGGAAAGTAGAAGAAGGCCGCATTTTCAGTGAAGCCAATTACGCAGTTTTCCGCACCAAACTCGACAAAGAGTCGACTGTTTTCAATGTAGGGCGCTACCTTGACATCATTGTTCAAACGCCAGAGGGCTTTAAATTTGAAGAGCGCCTGTGCGTCTATGACAGTGAGATGATTCCCAACTCCATCATTTACCCCATTTAATCATGAGCAACTGGATTGATGTAGCCGCTGAGGCTGATTTGTTTGAAGGTGCAGGCATCGCTGTGACACCGCTGAATTACGACATTGCTATTTTCAAGGTGGATGATGGCGTGTTTGCAATTAACAATGAATGCAGTCATGGCAATGCCAGACTCTGCGAAGGATTTGTCGAGGGCAACTTTGTAGAGTGCCCCTTCCATCAAGCCCAGTTTGATCTGCGAGATGGTTCCATTGCATGCGGCCCTGCAACTGAACCTGCCAAAACATGGCCCGTCAAAATTGAGAGCGGGCGAGTCTTTTTAGATTTGGCAGCCAAGGGATAAGGCTTGTACTTCTAAGTTTTAGACCAATTGGGTTTTCGTTTTTCTATGAAGGCCTGCACCCCCTCAAGCGCCGAGTTGTCCATCATGTTGCACGCCATGGTTTGAGACGCATATTCGTAGGCTTTCTCTATGCCGGTTTCTAGCTGCATGTAAAACAACTCTTTGCCCATGGCCAATGCAACTTGAGGTTTTGAAAGAATTTTGGCGACCAAGCTCTCAAGGCAGGCGTCGAGCTCATGAGCTTCGGCAATTTGATTGATCAAGCCTTGCTTCAAGGCATCTTGCGCGCTTAAAAAATCGCCAGTGACCAACATTTCAAAAGCGGCTTTGCGCGATAAATTTCGTGACAAAGCCACGCTGGGTGTGGCGCAAAATAAACCTAAATTGACACCGCTCACCGCAAATTTAGCCTCTGAAGAAGCCACAGCCAAATCGCACTGCGCAACCAGTTGGCAGCCAGCAGCAGTGGCAATGCCTTGCACCTTGGCAATAACGGGAACTTGCAATCTTTGAATGCTGAGCATCATTTCTCCGCATTGCGAAAAGAGCTTTTGGTAGTAATCCATAGAAGGCTCTGCGCGCATTTGCCGAAGGTCATGCCCCGAGCAAAAGGCTTTGCCAGCAGCTGCAATGACGAGAACCCGCAGCTTCTGGCTTTTGGACAAATTGTCGAGCTCACTTTGCAAGGCTGTGAGCATCTCTTCGCTCAATGCGTTGAAAGCAGCGGGCCGATTCAAGGTGAGGGTGCACACGCCGCGATCGTCGTCGTGCCGAAGAACCAAGGGAGCGTCTGGGTGTGTCATGGTGATTACCTTTTGAATTCAGTTGGCATTTTTAGCGCGTTCGCGCAATTGGAATTTTTGTATTTTGCCTGTAGAGGTTTTTGGAATTTCCTCAAAGCGAATTTCTTTGGGTACTTTGTAGCTGGCTAACAAGTTTTTGCAATGTGCTATGAGGTCGGTTTGAGACACGGTGGTGCCAGATTTGACCTCTACAAATGCCAAGGGTGACTCCCCCCATTTAGGGTCTGGTTTGGCAACCACAGCGCATGCCAACACAGAGGGGTGGCGGTAGAGCGCGTCTTCTACTTCGAGAGAACTGATGTTTTCTCCGCCAGAGATGATGATGTCTTTGCTGCGATCTTTAATTTTCACATAGCGATCGGGTTCCATCACGGCCAGGTCACCTGTGTGAAACCAGCCCCCTGCAAAAGCTTCTTGGGTAGCTCGTGGGTTTTTCAAATAGCCCTTCATCACAATGTTGCCTTTGAACATGATCTCGCCCATGCTGACGCCATCGGCAGGGCATTCCGCCATGGTTTCAGGGTCCATGACCGTCATGCCTTCTTGAAGCACATACCGCACACCTTGTCTCCCATTCAAGCGGGTTTGTTCTGACAGACTTTCATGGGCCCAAGACTCGCGTTTGACTGCCACGCTGGCGGGTCCATAGACTTCTGTCAGGCCATAAACGTGCGTGATGTCAAAACCAATTTTGGCCATGCCTTCAATCATGGCGGCGGGTGGCGCAGCGCCTGCCACCATGCCGCGAACTTGCTGGTCAATGCCCGCACGCATGCTTTCAGGGGCGTTGTAGATCAGGCTATGAACAATGGGGGCAGCGCAGTAGTGATTGACCTTGTGCTGTCGCATGGCATCTAGGATGGGCTGGGCTTCTACGCGCCGCAAACACACGTGGGTGCCGGCCAGCATCGCCACAGTCCAAGGAAAGCACCAGCCGTTGCAATGGAACATGGGCAAGGTCCACAAATAGATGGGAAAGTGCGGCATGGTCCATGTGGCCACATTGCTTACGGCATTCAGGTATGCGCCTCGGTGGTGCGTTACAACGCCTTTGGGGTCGCCTGTGGTGCCGCTGGTGTAGCTGACTGCTATGGCATCCCACTCGTTTTGCGGGCCGTCTAACTTTTTAAGCGGTTCATGCGAAGAAATCCATGCTTCGTATTCAAATTGTCCCAACTGCTCGCCGGCGCCTGTGTATTCAGAATCGCAAACATCTATCACAACAATGGCTCTGTCAAATTGAGTTTTCAAAATGTCCAAGGCTTTGGCTATGACCGGCGCAAACTCTCGGTCTGTGATGAGCACTGTGCATTCGCAATGATTGAGCTGCCAGGCAATCAAGGCGGCATCAAGCCGGGTGTTGAGTGGGTTGAGCACAGCATTGAGGGCAGGCACGGCATAGTGAACTTCCACCATCTCTGGGGTGTTGGGCAACATAGCGCTGACCGTGGTGCCGCGTCCCACACCCAGTGAGTGAAGCGCGGCTGCAAGCCGTGCAGATCTGTCTCGCGTTTGAACCCAAGTGTATTTTCTGCGTCCATGCACAACCGAACTTAAATCGCCAAAAATCTCGGCACTTCGTTCCACAAAACTGACTGGCGAAAGCGCTGTGAAATTGGCTGAATTGGGATCTAGGTCTTGCTCGAAGATGTTGCTCATTTTGAAATTCCATGAACGGTTGTTTGGCTGGCTACATTCAAGGCTTGGTCAATGTCCCACAAAATATCATCGATGTGCTCTAAGCCTACCGAAATTCGAACCATATCGGGGCCCACACCGGCTGCCAATTGTTGTTCCTCATTGAGTTGGCGGTGGGTGGTGCTAGCAGGGTGGCTAATGAGTGTGCGTGTATCGCCAATATTGACCAGGTGGCTCATGAAACGGGCGGCTTCAATGAACTTCACTCCTTGAGCTAAACCACCACTTACACCAAAAGCCAATAGGCCTGACGCGCCACGCATTTGTTTGTTGACCAGTTCATGTTGAGGGTGATCTGACAAGCCTGGGTAATTGACCCAAGCAACACGCGGATCATTTTGCAAGAATTGGGCGACTGCCAAGGCATTGCTGCAGTGTCTTTCCATGCGCAAGGGAAGGGTTTCAACGCCCTGCAAAATTTGCCAAGCACTCATGGGGCTAAGCGATGCCCCATAGACCCGAAGGCACTCCATCCGACAGCGCATGGTGAAGCCAAAGTCACCAAAGGTTTCGTAAAACTTCACCCCGTGATAGCCAGGCGAGGGCTCTGTCATACCCGGAAATTTGCCGTTGTCCCAAGGAAACTTGCCGCTTTCTACAATGACGCCGCCTAACGTGGTGCCATGACCCGCCAAATACTTGGTGGCTGAATGGACCACCACATCGGCGCCAAAGGCAATTGGATTGCACAGAAACGGACTGGGTACTGTGTTGTCAATGATCAGGGGCAAGCCATGGGCATGGGCCACATCTGATATGGCTGCAATGTCTAGAACCAACATACTGGGATTGCCTAAGCTTTCGGCATAGATCGCGCGGGTATTGGGTTGAATGGCGGCCGCAAAGGCATCGGCCTTGCTTGCGTCTACAAACGTGGTTTGGATGCCAAATTTGGCCAAGTTGACGGCCAGCAAAGTGACCGATCCTCCGTACAAGGCGCTGGCTGCAACCACATGGTCGCCCGATTGCAAGATGGTCATGAGCGCCATGGATTCGGCAGCCATGCCCGAGGCAGAGGCTAGGCCCGCTCTGCCGCCTTCTAGTGCGGCAACACGCTCCTCAAGTACGGCAACGGTTGGGTTGCTGAGCCTTGAATAAACATTGCCAAATGTTTGGAGGTTGAACAAAGAAGCTGCATGGTC
The DNA here is from genome assembly GCA_903856875.1 of uncultured Burkholderiales bacterium. Taxonomy (GTDB): domain Bacteria; phylum Pseudomonadota; class Gammaproteobacteria; order Burkholderiales; family Burkholderiaceae_C; genus Limnohabitans_A. Next base: position 656 of record CAIODE010000566.1, on the reverse strand, counting down.
GGCGCTGTCAAAAACAAAGCTGCTGGTTTGGTAGATGGGCAGGGCGCGTGCACCAGTGGCTGAATCTGGAATTTGACCAGCGTGAATGGCCAATGTTTCAGGGCGAAAGTTGTGGTCACTCATGCTTGGGCTCAATCCATCAGACGTTTTGCGGAGATCACGCCAGTGTTGACCCCGACCCAGTTCAGCCCGCCAAAAATGCGGGCATGTTCAATTTTGACGCAGCGGTTGGTGACCGAATGCCTGCCTTGATTGAGAAACAACGCACTGGCTTCACTGTTTTCTACCCCAAGTTGCTGCCATAAACAGGTAGCGCCAATTTGAAGGGCCTCTTGGGCTATGGGCAAGACGTCTTCTGATTTGCGAAAGACGTCCACCAAATGGACGGGTTCTGGTATGTCAAGCAGACTTGCGTAGCACTTTTGTCCAAGTATGTCTTCAGCCGGAAACTGGCCCAAACCTGCATAACGTGGATTCACAGGAATGATTTTGTAGCCATGCTCTTGCATGTACTTGGCCGCAAAATAACTGGGCCGATTCCACTGAGCCGAGAGACCTACAACCGCAATGGTTTTTGCAGACTTCAATATGTGCCTTAACTGCGCGATGTCGTTGTGCATTTTTGAATGACCTTGAGAGAATAATGAGCGTTTTCC
>CAIODE010000565.1 GCA_903856875.1 uncultured Burkholderiales bacterium | reverse complement strand
GTGATCACACGGCGCAATGTAGACACCGGCGACTTGGTTGATGCGGGTGCGGGTGGAGGCCTTGCACGGGCCTTGTTCGTGGTCACACAAACTGACCCGCTTCGTTTGTATGTCAATGTGCCACAAAGTTACGCACAACAAATTAAGCCTGGCCAAAAAGTCAGCGTCTCTCAAACTGAATTGGGTGCCAAAAAGTTTGAAGGCAAATTGGCCCGCACAGCCGCATCGATCGACCCCTTAACCCGCTCCATGCAAGTCGAAATTAGCCTTGACAACAAAGATGGCCTCTTGCTACCAGGTGCATTCGTTCAAGTCGACCTGCCCCTGCAAAAGAAATCAACGCTCACCATTCCCAACAATGCTCTGATCATTCGCGGTCAAGGCATTAAAGTGGCTGTGGTGGGTGCAGACAAACGCATCAAAATGCAAGCCGTTACCCTGGGACGCAATTTAGGCGAGCAGGTTGAAGTTCTGAGTGGTCTGGAAAGTGGTGTTCGTTTGGTGCTAAATCCGCCTGACGCCCTCAGCGAAGGTGATACCGTGAACTTCAATCCAGACCCACCTAAGACTGATGTGCCTGCCAAAGATCAGACTGCTGTGCAGAAAGACAAGCCGTGAAACCCTTTCGCATCGCCACCTTCGGATGCGTGCTGGGCAGCGCCGCCTTGCTCTTAGGTTGCGCAGCAGGCCCAGCCTATGTGAAGCCCACTTTGGATTTGCCCAGCACTTGGCAGCTCGATGCGCCTTGGCGTGAAGCTCAACCGTCTGACAGTTTGGCCAAAGGTGCATGGTGGGAGCGCTTTAACGACCGTGACTTAAGCGCTTTAGAGCAAAAGGCCATGCAAGCCAACCAAACACTGGCGGCTGCCGTTGCGCGTTTGGAGCAATCTCGCGCATTGGTGGCTTCGAGTGCGGCCAGCATGTTCCCTCAGGTGAACTTAGGCACCAAAATTTCTGATCTCCGGATCTCTGCCAATCGGCCATTGACCAATTACACCGCACCCAATCGGTCTACGATTCAAACCGACTATTCAAGCATCTTGTCGGTCAGTTACGAGGCCGATCTTTGGGGCCGTGTTCAAAGTCAAGTCGATGGCGCCACAGCCACTGCCGAACAAGTGGCAGCCGATTTGGAAAACACCAAACTGATTGTGGGATCGGACGTTGCCGTGAATTATTTCAATTTGCGCGCCCTTGACGTGGAGCTTGATGTTTTAGCACGCTCCATTGTTTTGCAAAATTCTTCTTTGGAATTGGCAAACCACAGGCGTAACAGCGGCACGGCCTCTGGTCTGGACGTTGCACAACAACAAGCCCTGCTCGATACCACATTGACACAAGTCGATATTTTGAAGCGACAACGTGCACAGTTTGAACACGCTCTGGCCACTTTGACGGGTACGCCTGCACCGCAATTTCAAGTGCCCTCTCGCGTGGTCACCATGCTTTTACCCGTTGTGCCAGTTGGCATCCCTTCAGATGTGTTGGAACGCAGACCCGATGTGGCATCGGCCGAACGGGCCATGGCTGCCGCCAATGCCCAGGTGGGCGTGGCCAAGGCTGCATTTTTCCCAAGCGTGATCTTTGGCCCCACTTATGGCAATGACAGCACCCGAATTTCCACACTCTTCAGTGCCCCCAGTTTGCTTTGGTCAGTGGGCGTCTCGGCCACTCAAACGCTGTTTGATGGCGGCCGTATTAACGCCAATGTGTTGTTCAGCAAAGCAGGCTACGACGTCACGGTGGCCAACTACCGAAGAACTGTTCTAACCGCCATGCACGAGGTGGAAGATGGCCTTAGCAGCGTCAGCGCATTAGACCGTGCCATTGCACAAGCGCAACGCGCCATAGAGAGCAATCGCCGGGTGATGGAAATTGCCAAAGCTCGGTACGAAGGTGGCGTGTCAAATTACCAAGACATGATTACCGCTCAACAATCACAATTGAACAGCGAACGCTTGGCCACACAGTTGCTGGGCCAAAGACAATTGGCATCCGTCTTCCTCATCAAGGCATTGGGCGGCGATTGGCCAGGGGCGCGCAATGACCGATGAAGAAATCGCTTGGCTAGACCTGAGTACTGTAGCCAGACTCATTCGCGAGCGCGTTCTCAGCTCAGAGCAAGTGACCCAAGCGCAACTGAGGCGCATCGAACGATTAGATCCCCAACTTCACGCTTATGCGTGCGTGACATCCGAGTTGGCATTAAGCCAAGCCCGCGCGGCCGACCAGCGCCAAGCGCAAGGTCAGGTGCTGGGCCCTTTGCATGGCGTACCGATAGCTGTGAAAGATCTATGTTGGACAGCTGGTATACCCACTGCAGCAG
>CAIODE010000564.1 GCA_903856875.1 uncultured Burkholderiales bacterium | reverse complement strand
GCTGCGCCAGTGATTGCCCGGTTTTTGCCAGATCAGCGTTTTGACTTACAGGCCACCATCGTTCCAGATGCCGCCGATAAATCGATAAGCAAAGTAGCTTTCTTCATGGATGGTGTAGAGATCAAATTACCAGTTTCTATGAAGACATGTGCAACTGGGTGTTTGCCGAAGATTGAGAAAAATGCGGCCATCGTGTCAATCCGTGCACTTTCAAATACAAAGCCTGGTATGCATGTTTTCAGTGTGGAAGCCACTCAGAGCGATGGTCAAAGCATCAAAGCCAGTGGTAATTTTGAAATTGTCCCTTGGCAAGTGGGTGGTCAAAAAGTCAAGAACATCATCATTATGTTAGGAGATGGCATGGGCGCAGCTCAACGCACAGCCGCTCGCATTGTTGCTCAGGGATATGCCCAAGGCAAAGCCAAATCTGCGATGGCCATGGACACCTTTCCTGTCTCTGGTCAAATTAAAACAGCCTCTTTGAATTCGCTGGTCACTGACTCTGCACCTGGTATGTCGGCTTACGTGCTTGGCAATAAAAATAACAACAACGAAGAGGGTGTATTCCCAGACGACACCATCGATCCTTTTGACAATCCCCGCATTGAGTACCTGAGTGAATATTTAAGCCGTACACAAGGAAAAGCCCTTGGCTTGGTGACCACCGCTGACGTATTCGATGCCACACCCGCTGCCAACGCAGTCCACACCAGCAATCGGGGTGCTGGAACGGGCATTGTGGATCAATACCTTGATGACAGAAAACTCACGGGTCTGTCGGTTTTGATGGGTGGCGGCCGTAAATGGTTTTTGCCTTCCACTGTTCCAGGCTCGGCCAGATCTAACGGAAATGACTATGCCTTCTCCACCACAGAAAGCCACACATCCGAAATTGTCAAAAGATGGGGCGCATCGCCTGGCCGAATTGACAAAGACCGCGATTTGATTGCAGATTTTCAGTCGGCAGGCTTCAAATACGCCTCAGACCTCACAAGCTTGTCGTCGGTGGATGTGAAGACTACGGACAAGTTATTGGGCCTGTTTGCATATTCGAACATGAATGTGGCCTTGGACAAAATCGACGGTCGCAGAAATGTAGCCAAAGGAATCAAAGGTCGGGTTGTGGATGATTTTGGATTTCCAGACCAGCCTATGCTTGAAGAAATGACTCACAAGGCATTGGAGGTTCTGAAAAAAAATAAAAAAGGCTTTGTTCTGATGGTTGAAGGTGCTTCAATTGACAAGCAAGCTCACAACATGGACACAGAGCGTTGGATTTTGGACATGATTGAATTTGATCGCGCTGTCAAGCTCGCTCAAGATTTTGCAGAAAAGGATGGCCAGACCTTGGTCATTATCACAGCCGACCACGAGTGTTCAGGCGTCGCCTTGATTGGCGGATCTACAGTGACCGATGCAAGACTGCAAGAGTTGGTCAAAGAGGGTGGTGTAACCAATCTGCGCGACAAAGTGGTGGGCGTCTATGAAAAGGCAGGATTCCCTACGTACAAGATTGCAAGCGACGGTTACCCTTCAACCACCGACATCGATTATCGACTCTTGGTGGGCTATGGCGCCAATTCAGATCGACACGAAGACTGGCGTACAAATGCTTTGCCAGTTCAAGATTTGCAGCAACCTTTTGCCAAAGCAACGCCTTTGTCAGCTTACCCTGCTGATCTAGTGGTGCGCGATTCAGAAGGTAAATTCATGGTGACAGGCCAAGTGCCAGGGAACAGTGGCGTTCACACCGCCACTGACATTCCAATTTCAGCCATGGGCCCAGGTGCTTGGGCATTCACTGGCGTGTTAGACAACACCGATGTCTTTTTTCACCTTGCGCAAGCTGCTGTGAAGGGTGTGGTCAAGCCCAACTTCATGTCTTCATCTAAAAAATAAACAATTCAGCTGAATTTTTTATTGAATTTGAGGCATTGGAGAAGGTACGAATCTTCTCCAATGCAAGTTGAACTCAGTGTGCAAATACCAGATGATCACAATGAGAGTGGCGGTGCCGTGAACCGTTAGCATCATGCCGCCAAAAGTGGCCGTACCATCGGCAATCAAGCGCTTTCCAATGGTGAGCATGTTGTAGTAGCCCATAAAACAAAGCATTGCCATTGCCAATGAATAACTGCGTCCCACTCTCGGATTTACGCTTGCCAGCTGCACGGCGAGCAAAGCCAAATTGAAGGCCGCGATGAAGAGGCCAAGTCGCCAAAATAATTCACCACGATTGATGCGCTCAGAACTTCGAAGCAGGTCTAAAGTACTGAGCATTTGACTTTGCAACTTCGT
>CAIODE010000563.1 GCA_903856875.1 uncultured Burkholderiales bacterium | reverse complement strand
TTGCCCAACAGCGGCCAATCATCAGCACGCCATTGAAAATGATGCATGAGGGGTGCTAAAAATAAAGCAGGGTCGGCCACGCGCCCACTGATGATGACGTGAGCATCGGTTTGCAAAGCGGGCAAGAGTGCCTCAGCGCCCAGATAGGCGTTGGCAGACACCAACAAGGCTTGAATGTCTGCCACAGTTTGTGAGGTGTCCATCAAGGGCGCTGAGAGGTACTCGGCTTGCAATGTTGCAAGTACATCATCTCCTAAAACCACTGCCACCTTCAGTTGATGAAACCCCAACTCTTTGGCAATCTTCAACACCTCTCGCCCTGCCTGTAAAGGATTTGCCGCGCCCATGTTGGTAATGATGCGAGTGCCTTGCGCCATGCACGCTGGTAAGACAGCTTTCATGCGTGCCGCGAGCAAGGGATCAAAACCTTTCAGAGGGTTTTGAATTTTTTCTAACTGCGCCAGCGCAATGGTTCGCTCAGCCAAACACTCAAAAACCAAATAATCGAGTTGGCCCTTTTCTGCCAAGGCAAGCGCAGGCGGAATGCGGTCACCTGCATACCCTGCACCAGCACCTATTCTTAGCGCTTTGTGAACCATGGCTTAAGCGTCAGCTTGAACCTTGGCTTCTTTCACAACCTTGGCCCACTTTTGAGTTTCATTTCGAATGAACTCGGCAAAGCGCTCAGGCGAACCACCGCCATCTTCTGCGCCATATTGTTCAAACTTCTCAATCACATCGGGCATGGCCATGACTTTGTTCATGTCCTCGTTGATGCGTTTCACAAAAGACGGATTCATGCGGCCAGGGCCGACCAAGCCGTACCAAGTGGTGGCGTCAAATCCTGGAAAGCCTTGCTCGTCCATGGTGGGCACATTGGGGTGTCCCTTGGCTCGCTTGGTGCGCGTCTGCGCCAGCGCAATGGCTTTGCCACTTTTGACATGCGGCGTGGCAGAGGTCATGGTTTCAAAACAATATTGAACTTGACCTCCAATCAAGTCTGTGAGCGCGGGGCCCGATCCTTTGTAGGGCACATGCAGCGCATCGATGCCTGCGCGCAACTTGAACATCTCCAATGCCAAGTGTTGAGCCGAACCACCGCCTGCAGATGCAAAGCTAATTCGGCCAGGATTTTGTTTGCACAAGGCCACCAAATCTTTCACATTTTTAGCAGGCTGCGATTCATTGCAAATAAGTAAGTTGGGTGTGACTCCGACCAAACCAATGGGCGAGAAATCACGTTCCACGTTGTAGCCCAGCTTGGGTTGCAAACTGACCGCCAAGGCATGGCTGTTGATGTGTGCCATGAGCAAAGTGTTGCCGTCTGCGGGCTGCTTGGCCACAAAGTCGGCCGCAATAACACCTGCAGCGCCTGCCTTGTTGTCAATCACGATGGTGATGTTCCACATGGCTTGAAGTTTTTGAGCCAACACACGGGCCAACGCATCGGTACCACCTCCTGGTGGAAAACCCACCACAATTCGAATTGGCCCTGTTGGCAAAGTTTGAGCTTTGATCATCGGAGCGGCCATTAAAGTCGCAGATGCGGCCGTGGCTTGGAGGAGGGTTCTGCGTTTCATGACTTTGTCCTTCAATTGTGAATGAGGGCTGGAACTGGGTTGGCTGAAAAATAATCCATGGCGGCTTGAACACCCGAGCCGTTCAGTTGAACGCCACTCAACTTCAAGCCCATCTCGCAAGCAGCAAGTGCGGCAATCAAGGTCAGGTCATTGCAATCGCCTAAGTGTCCGATGCGGAACATCTTGCCTTTGACTTTGCCCAAGCCCGTTCCCAACGAACAATCAAATCGTTCATAGATGATTTTTCGAACAGCGTCTGCATCGATGCCTTCGGGCGTCATAACACCAGTCAAAATAGGCGAATACAAGGCTGGGTCGGCACATTGAACGGGCAAGCCCCATGCACGCACCCCTGCGCGAACGCCCTCACCCCATCGCACATGGCGTTTGAACACCACATCCAAACCTTGTCCCAAAATCCTGTCGCAGGCTTCACTCAGGCCATACATCAAATTGGTATTGGGTGTGTAAGGGTAGTAACCCGATTTGTTGATCTCGAGCATCTCATCCCAAGCCCAAAAAGATTTGGGCAAGGTCGACTTTTTGCTGGCTTCTATGGCCTTTGGCGACAGTGCGTTAAAGCTCATGCCTGGCGGCAGCATCAAGCCCTTTTGCGAGCCACTCACAGTGACATCTACGCCCCACTCGTCATGTTTGTAGTCGGCGCAAGCCAAACCTGAAATGGTGTCGACCATTAACAGAGCAGGATGTTTGGCGTTGTCAATTGCGCGTCGCACAGCGGCAATATCACTCGTCACACCCGTGGAGGTTTCGTTGTGCACCACACACACCGCCTTGATGCTGTGAGAGGTGTCCTGCTTCAAACGTTCTTCTATTTTGTGAGCGTCTACACCCTGTCGCCAGCCCTCGGCACCGGGCAATCCCAAAAGTTCAGCCTTCACACCCAAACGGGCAGCCAGCTTAAACCACAAAGAAGCAAAGTGCCCTGTCTCATACATCAGTACATGGTCACCCGCACTTAAGGTATTGACCAATGCAGCCTCCCAAGCGCCCGTGCCGGAGGCAGGGTAAATTATGATGGGGTGCTGGGTCTTGAAAATGGTCTTCATGTTGGCTATCAGCTTCAGGCCCAAAACCCCAAATTCTGGCCCTCGGTGGTCAATGGTGGGCAAGCTCATGGCACGCAAAATTCGATCAGGAACAGGCGATGGACCCGGAATTTGCAAGAAGTGGCGTCCCGTTGGGTGAAAATCAAGCTGAAGCATTTAAAACATTCCTAAGAATTAAATTGAATTTGACGACAGAATAGCGGGAATTCAGTTCTCCCTGATGTGGAAAAACCCGTATCTTTCGTTGAATCAGACTTACATGAACACAACTACAACCATGTCTGTAGCACCTGCCGAAGACTCAGTCCTTCATACGTACGAGCAAGTTGCAGCTGCCAGCAATGAGGTCGCCGGCCTTTTGGCCAGGCGTCTGAAAGCCGAAACGCAAGGAGAAGTTCTCTTTTCAGCCGCCGACCGGGGCCGCTACGCCACCGACGCTTCCATTTATCAAGTCACCCCTCTGGGTGTTTTTGTTCCTAGGCATCCCGAGGAAGTAGCCACTGCCATGGCCATCTGCCGTGATTTAAAGGTCCCTATCGTTCCAAGGGGGGGCGGCACCAGCCAATGTGGCCAAACCACAGGCGTAGGCTTGGTCATAGACCACAGCAAATATGTTCGAAATGTCCTCAACCTAGACCTCGATGCAGGCACGGTAGAGGTTCAACCCGGCATGGTCTTAGACACTCTCAATGCCTCGCTTAAAAAACACGGCGTGTGGTTTCCTGTCGATGTTTCAACCAGCGCGCAGGCCACATTAGGCGGCATGGCGGGTAACAACTCGTGTGGCAGCAGATCCATTGCCTACGGCAACATGGTTCACAACGTATTAGGTGCCAAAGCATGGCTGAGCAACGGCGAGTTGCTTGATTTTTCACAATTTGAAAAAAGCTCTGGGCGAGCCAAAGAAATTGGTGAGTTCGTCAAACATCTGGCCGTACACCATCAGGCAGAACTTCAAACGAACTGGCCCAAGGTTTTAAGGCGGGTGGCTGGCTACAACCTGGACATTTTTGACAACCAAAATGTGCGTCCCTACACCCACGATGGCAAAGTGAATTTGTCGCATTTGTTGGTGGGCAGCGAAGGCACCTTGGCCATGACCCAATCGCTCACCTTGAAGCTCAGTGAGCTACCCACAAACAAGGTCTTGGGCGTGGTGAACTTCAACAGCTTTTACAAGGCCATGGATTCTGCGCAGCACATTGTGAAGCTGGGCAGCGGCTCACTGACCGCTGTGGAGTTGGTCGATCGAACCATGATTGACCTGTCTCTGAAAATTCCCGCTTTTGCAGCCACCATTCGCACGGCCATCATTGGCGATCCCGAGGCTATTTTGTTGGTCGAATTTGCGGGCAATGACAAAGAAAAGCTCAAACGTGAATTGAAACAATTGGTGGCACTCATGGGTGATATGGGCTTGCCCAACAGTGTGGTGGAAATGGTCGACGAAGCACCTCAGAAAAATTTGTGGGAAGTTCGCAAAGCAGGCCTCAACATCATGATGAGCTTGAAGGGCGATGGCAAACCTGTGAGCTTCATTGAAGACTGTGCAGTGCCTTTGGAACACTTGGCTGAGTACACCGATGCGTTGACGCAAGTCTTTCAAAAACATGGCACCAAAGGCACTTGGTATGCCCATGCCTCCGTAGGCACATTGCATGTGCGGCCTATTTTGGACATGCGACGTGATGGCCCTCTCAAAATGCGTGCCATTGCCGAGGAAGCCAGTGCACTCGTGAGAAAGTTCAAAGGCGCCTACAGCGGTGAACATGGCGATGGTCTGTGCCGCGGCGAATGGATTGAGTGGCAGTTTGGCCCTGCCCTGCAGCAAGCCTTTGCACAAATCAAACAGAACCTCGACCCCTTGAACTTGCTCAGCCCCAACCGCATGGTGAATCCTCCCAAAATGGACGACACGTCGCTCATGCGCTTTGGCAACAACTACAAAATCATTCCCATTCAAACCGCTCTGGATTGGAGTGCATGGAACGTTCACAACGACGCCGCAACAGAACAAACAAGCGCACCCGGCACGGGTCAAGACCCCTCGCAAGGCTTGGCCAAAGCAGTTGAAATGTGCAACAACAATGGCACTTGCAGAAAATTTGATGTGGGCACCATGTGCCCGAGTTTTAGAGTCACGCGCGATGAGGTTCATGCCACACGCGGCAGGGCCAATACACTCAGATTGGCATTGAGTGGTCAACTCAAAGGCGGCCTTGAAAGCGCCGAAGTCAAAGAAGCTCTAGACCTTTGTGTAGGTTGTAAAGGTTGCAAACGCGATTGCCCTACCGGTGTCGACATGGCCCGCATGAAAATTGAAGCTCAGCACCATTACAACCAAAAGCATGGATTGTCATTGAAGGACAAACTCATATCTAACTTGCCGCGTTATGCGCACATTGCATCGCAATGGCCTGTTTTGATGAACTTGCGAAACCATTCAACTTTGTTGGCCACGCTGGCAGAGTCTCTAACTGGACTGGCAGCAGAACGCTCTTGGCCTGAATGGAAAAAGACGCATTTTTTCAACAGCCGTCGTTTAGGTGTTTCGGCAGAAGAAGTGCTAGTGGCCAGCAAGCCCGTGGTGTTGTTCATTGACACCTTCAATGGCTATTTTGAGTCTGAAAACGCCTGGGCCGCCTATGACGTTTTGTCTGCAGCAGGTTATCAAGTGCACATTGCCAGTCGCACCAAGCAAGACACACCAGGTCAACACCTTTGCTGTGGCCGCACTTACTTGGCCAGCGGGCAAGTGAGCAAGGCCAAAGAACATGCAAAAGCTTTGCTAGAGGCTTTGATGCCGTTTGCTAAAAAGGGGATTGCCATCGTAGGCTTAGAGCCTTCGTGCCTTTTGACCCTTAGAGATGAGTCATTGGTGATGGGATTGGGTGAAATGGCTGACACCGTGGCATCGCAAGCTGTGTTGTTTGAAGAATTTTTAGACACAGAAAATAAAGCCGGCCAACTGGAATTACTCAAAACCAAATTAACACCCGCACAAAAACCAATTTTGCTGCACGGACACTGCCATCAAAAAGCCTTCGGCATGATGCCTTCAGTGACACAAGTGATTCAACTCATCCCAGAATCAAAAGTAGATGTGATAGAAAGCAGTTGCTGCGGCATGGCGGGCTCATTTGGGTATGAAGTCTCACATTTGGAAGTTTCCAAACAAATGGCAGAAGCCAATTTATTGCCTAGCATTCGAAAGCACAAAGATGCTTGTGTTGTGGCCGACGGCACCAGCTGTCGACATCAAATCATGGATGGCACACACAGAAACGCCATCCATGTCGCTTTACTTCTGGCCCAGCATTTAAAAAAATGAGCATTGGATTTTGCTGATGAAGCCCTCCACCTAAGGGTAAGCCTGAATCCATTTTCGATGGGCTGATGTAAAGTGTTTCAGTGCCCCAAGGCACTTCATTCAAGATCACTTAAAACGAAAATGACCTTACATTCAGGAGACATCAAAATGGTTCATGTATTTAAAGCTTTACTCAGCTTGGCTATCGGATTGACGTGCCTGCAAAGCAACGCTCAAGTGATTCAGGAGCGTTTTAAGCGCATTCCAGTGACCGAAATGACGCCGCCGCAAAAGCAATACTTCGAAGCACTGATGTCTGGCCCCGTGTCAGGCACCGGCAGTGCCGCAGTTGTGCAAGGTGCCACGAGTGTCGGCGCACCATTCAATGTTTACATGCGAAGCCCAGTTTTGGCAGAGCAATTTCGCAAAACTGGAGAATACATCCGGTTCAATAGCACCATTCCAGCCAGACTTAATGAATTCGCTATCTTGATCACAGCACGCCAATGGACGGCTCAATACGAGTGGTTTGCGCATCACCGCTTGGCGCTCAGAGCGGGCTTAAGCCCTGAAGTAGCAGCCGACTTGGCTGTAGGCAAGCGTCCAGCCAATATGAAGCCCGACGAAGAAGCGGTCTACAACTTCTGCAGTGAACTTTATGCAACCCATGCAGTATCCGATGCGAACTACAAGGCTGTGCTTGATTTATATGGTGAGCAAGGCGTGGTAGACCTCATTGCCGTCAGTGGCTATTACGTGATGGTTGCCATGATTTTGAATGTCAATCGCACACCTTTGCCGGCTGGCAATGAATTGCCGCTAAAGCCTCTTGCACAAATGAAATAATTGGAAATAAAAAAAGCGGCCCTCAAATGAACTGCACCCCAAAAGTTGGACGCCAATCCAAGTTTTAGGGTATTTTTCATTATTGAGTGAAATCAACTCGAGTGGCCAACTTCTTGTTCATGGCAATTTCATCCGTCACAATTTTTTGAAACTCTAAAGAGCTTGAACCTACAACGGAAAAGCCTTGCTCAGCAAACAGGTGTTTGATGTCTGGCTCTTCAAGCAGTTTGGCCACCTCATTTCTCATGCGGGTGACTTGCTCAGCAGGTACGCCAGCAGGAAACCAAAACCCATACCATGGCGTGTAGACAAATCCTTTAACAGCCGCCTCGTCAATGGTGGGAACATCAGGTAATTCAGTCCATCGCTTTCGGGCCGTGATGGCCAAGGCCTTGAGCTTGCCAGCTCTGATTAGAGGTAAAACAGCAGTGGGGGCACCAATGACAAAATCAATCCGGCCTGCCACCAAATCATTGAGAGATTGACTGACGCCCTTGAAAGGAATGTGCGTCATTTTGACTTCTGCACTGCTACATAGAAACTCAGCAGCAAAGTGCATCACATTGCCGACACCACCAGAACCAAAGGTGTATTTACCGGGATTGACTTTTGCATCTGCCAATAATTCTTTTAAATTTTTCACTGGCAAGTCAGGACGCGCAGCAAGCACAAACCCCACACTGTTTGCCACCAAGATAATTGGCGCAAAGTCTTTGATTGGATCAAAAGGCAGACTGGCCATGACCACAGGCAAGCTTGCATGGCTAGAAGAAGTGTTCAGCAAGGTATATCCGTCAGGGGAAGATTTAGCCACTAAATCGGTGCCAATAGCGCCGCCTGCACCAGCCCGGTTGTCAATCACAATGGGCTGGCCCATGCTTTGCGTAAGGCGAGGCCCGAGGGTGCGGCCGATGAAATCCATGGGCCCGCCAGCCGCGTAGGGTATGACCATTTTGATGGGCCGGTTGGGGTAATCGCGTGACGAGCTGGTTTGCGCCTGACACATCATTGCTAAGAGGCACATTACAAATGTAAGCAATTTGAAAATTGAACGCATGAGAACCTTTACTGAAGCAATTGGTCAGACATTGAAGCCACGAAACTCACAACCGGGCAGTGCTATTGTGGATGAAAACTAGCGAATTTATGGAATTAAACTTGCGATACTTTTTGCAATTTTTATGCTCTTTCCATATTGATTGGAATTAGCGCTAGACTTGTGAATTATCCTTGTTGCCATTCGGGTAAATCTGAATGTTTACGTCATGTTAAGTAACAATATGAAAC
>CAIODE010000562.1 GCA_903856875.1 uncultured Burkholderiales bacterium | reverse complement strand
GACCAGTCCATTGCCATGGGCGCTTTGTTCACGGCCCACCACCTTCATGCCAAGGCCATCGTGGCGCTCACCGATTCAGGCTCAACAGCTTTGTGGATGAGCCGCCATCGGGTCAAAATACCGATTTATGCGGTGACCACCAAGCTCAGCTCACAGCGCAAAATGGCCCTTTATCGCAATGTGAGGCCACTGTTGATGGACACCAGTGCCGATCGCGATACCGCTTTGGTGCAGGCCGAGAACCATTTGAAGAGCCGCGGCATTGTGTCCTCCGGCGACATCTACGCCATCACCTGTGGCGAGCCAATGGGCGCACCGGGCGGAACCAACATGCTCAAAATTACCCGAGCCGAGTAAGCACTAACTTTTCTTATTGTGCCTTATAGCATGGAAAAGTACGTGACTGATCCAACCCACGGTCCAGCACAGCCAAGCCGTCCAAAGGGTGTGGCTCATGAAGTGTGCACCGCGCATTTGCTGTGAAATGCCCAATACAAAGCCGACGCCGATTGCCAAGACCAGCCATTTCATGGCACCTGGCGTATTGTTTTGTCGAAGCCCAAAGTAGGCTGCCATGAAGGCGAAGCCAGTGGAGGCGTGACCTGCCGGAAAGCAGTGACCGCCGCCGCCGTCACTCACCCACAGGTTCCAGTGAGACACGTAGGGCGCCGGCCCGCCAAACGCCTGAAGGTCCCATGGACAGCTGGTTTGACTCAAACCTTTGATCAAAGTCACAGACAGCAGTGCGCTGAGCACGGATAAAAACAAACTGACTCGATCGGCTTTGGCCAAGGCTCTGAGTGCACCCCAAGGTCGCCAGATGCCAATCAGCATGGCCACTAAAAAAATCCAGCCCACATTGCGAGCGCCCGCATGCATGATTTTGGCCATCCACCAGTGGTCACGCAGTACAAAGCCGCTGGGCTCTCCCCAAATTGTGGCAAGTTGCATGTCCAATGCTGTGCTGTCCCAAGCCAAGAAAGAGACCAACAAGAACAGGCTGACAAGCGCGTAAGGCCGCCAAACGCAGGGGCGCTGTTCTGCAGAAAATGACTGAAGCTGACTCAACATGGGTGAAATCATAGTCGGACTGGCGCAAAGCTGACCAAAACCAAACTGCGCTTGTTAAAATCAGGACAGTTACAAGCCAGTTACATCTCGACAGCATTTGTTTTCATTTGCCCCATGGATGCAGCCAAGTCGCTTGAATATCCATCTTTAACTTTCAGGGACTTTTCACCATGGCACTCGTATCGATGCGCGAGCTTCTGGACCATGCTGCAGCCAATGGCTACGGCATTCCAGCTTTCAACGTCAACAACTTGGAACAAGTTCAAGCCATCATGGAGGCAGCCAAAGAAACTGGTGCCCCGGTCATCATGCAAGCCTCTGCAGGCGCCCGCAAATATGCAGGTGAAGGTTTTTTGAAGTTGCTCATTCAAGCTGCGGTTGAGTCCTACCCTGAAATCCCTGTCGTGATGCACCAAGACCACGGCCAAAGCCCTGATGTGTGCCAAGGCGCCATCAATTTGGGTTTCAGCTCCGTCATGATGGACGGCAGTTTGGAAGCCGATGGCAAAACCATTGCCAGCTACGAATACAACCTAGAAGTCACGCAAAAAGTGGTCAACATGGCGCACAAATTGGGCATCACTGTGGAAGGTGAGTTAGGTTGTTTGGGTTCTTTGGAAACCATGCAGGGTGACAAAGAAGACGGTCATGGCACCGATGCCGTCATGACCCGTGAACAGCTTTTAACCGACCCTGAACAAGCCGCCGATTTTGTGAAGCGCACCCAGCTCGACGCTTTGGCCATTGCCATTGGTACCAGCCACGGCGCTTACAAATTCACGCGCAAGCCCACGGG
>CAIODE010000561.1 GCA_903856875.1 uncultured Burkholderiales bacterium | reverse complement strand
TGTCATCTTTCGATACGCTTATTTGCGCAGACCAAGTTTGGCGATCAGGGCAACGTAGCGTTCAGCGTCTTTGGACCGCAAATAGTCCAACAATTTACGACGACGGCTAACCATACGCAACAAACCGCGGCGACCGTGGTGGTCCTTGGCGTGTGTTTTGAAATGGGGTGTCAACTCGTTGATGCGAGCTGTGAGCAATGCCACTTGAACTTCGGGACTACCCGTGTCATTGGCAGCGCGAGCATTGGCCTTGACGACCTCAGCCTTGATAGAGGATGCAATCATTTTTCTTCCTTTTTTTCGTCTTTGAATCAAAGCAGCATGGCGGCTTGATTCAGTGAGGCGATGTTTTATAACTTGCGCAAGCGGTTTGGAATCAACTGCTGCGTGCGATCTTATGCGGCGGTCTCCCGCTTGGCAAAGCCTCGGAATTATAACCATAGGCTCACTCAACTGGAACCCTTTAGGGCTTCACTGGCTAAAAAAACAGTACTCAAGGGATCAAGAAGCTTCAAAATCAGCCCAAAATAAGCACTCTATGGACAAAATCAGAATCGACAAATGGCTTTGGGCTGCCCGTTTTTACAAAACCCGGTCTCTGGCCACAGACGAAATTGGCAAAGGACGCGTGGCCGTCAATGACCAGACCGTCAAGGCCTCCAGAGAAGTCAAAGTAGGCGACACCGTCAAAGCCAGACAAGGTGACATCACCCGAACGGTGAAGGTTTTAGGCATCAGCGACCAGCGTGGGCCCGCACCAACAGCACAAGCTTTGTACGAAGAAACGGACGACAGCCTGCAACTTCGAGAAAAAACCAGCGTGGAAAGACGCCTTTCAAGAGAACCCGCCTTGAGCATAGAACAAGGCCGTCCCACCAAAAGAAATCGACGTGATTTAGAAAAAGCCAAGCAAGTGGGGTGGAATGACCGATGGAGCGCGTCCCTAGATCCAGACTGACGCCAAGGCGCCAAATTACGCTCTTAACAGGGGTTTTCACCCTCCCCCCGCTTTTGCCTGCCCTCTAAAGTGTGAAACGACAGAACCCTATAGGAGCCACACTGTGCAGTTTTCTAAACACCTCGAAAAGTCCAATCGCCGTCTAAGCCTCAAACTGATTGGCGCGCTTGGCTTGATCAGTTCTTTGGGCCTCGGACTTCTCGCAAGTTCATCCGCCATGGCACAAGCCTATCCCAACAAACCCATCCGTTTGGTTGTGACCTTCCCTACTGGTGGCGCACCCGACATCCTGGCACGTCTGTTCAGCGAAAAAGCACAGTTGGGCCAACCCGTCGTGATCGACAACAAACCCGGCGCAGGCGGCAACATTGGCAGCGATGTGGTGGCCAAATCAGCTGGCGACGGCTACACCATTGTGATGGGCACCGTCGGCACGCACTCTATCAATGGCGCGCTTTACGAAAAAATGCCCTATGACATGGTGAAAAATTTCACCCCCATTTCACTCATCGCTTCTGCGCCTAATTTGTTGGTGGTCAACAACGACTTACCCGTCAAAACAATCAATGAATTGGTCGCCTACATGAAGGCCAACCCCAACAAACTTTCATTTGGCTCACCTGGCATTGGCACCTCGGTTCACATGTCAGGAGAATTGTTCAAGTCCATGACGGGCACCAGCATGACCCACGTGCCCTACAAAGGGCGTCAGTTTTACATGCCTGACTTGTTAGGGGGCAATATCCAATTGGTGTTTGACAACATGCCCTCAGCCCTGCCCATGGCCAAAGAAGGCAAGATTCGCGCAATTGCGCAAACCACTGCAAAACGCTCGCCTGCTGCACCCGATGTACCCACCGTGGCAGAGTCGTTGCCTGGCTTTGAAGCCACCACTTGGTTTGCCATGTTTGCACCCGCCAACACACCCAAACCCATCATTGACAAACTGAATGCAGAAGTGGTTCGCATTTTCAAACTGCCCGATGTGGCAGAGCGCTTAAAAATACTGGGGCTAGATCCCGTTTTATCAAGCTCTGAAGAACTTGGCAAACACCAAGCCAATGAAATTGTGAAATGGGCCAAAGTGGTCAAAGATTCTGGCGCTAAAGCCGAATAAGCAGCGCTCACCCAACACCCCGGGCGTTTTCATATTGGTTACAAAATCATGAATTCGGACGGTTCATTTTGCAAACAGAGGGCAGTTCTAACTCTTGGGCTTTGAATTGCCGAATGACTTTGAAGCCATAACCTGAACCTTCGACATCAAAAGGCACGTCGGATCCGCCTTGCTTGGCCATCATGGCTACTACCATCGGTTGATGGAATTGGTGATCAATGGCTCGCATTTTGCCGCGTTGCCCAGTCATGCTCACCTCAGCGCTCTCAAGCTGCAAGGCCACCGCCAGTGGCTCAGATTGGCCAGCCCTCTCAATGGATTGCGCCAAGGCCTCCACCATGAGTTGCATTCGCAAGTGCAAATAGTCTTCAGACGGTTTTGGGAAACGCTGCCTGAAAGATTGATAGAACTTTGCGCTCTCTGCGCCGGGCACATTGGGCATCCACTCAGCAACCGCCAAGACCTTGCCAACACCTGCCTCGCCCATTGCGGCAGGCGCACCCAAGGCATTGCCATAAAAGGTGTAAAACTTTCCTTCATAGCCCACATCTTTGGCGACCTTCACCAAGAAGCTTAGATCATTTCCCCAATTACCAGTGATGACGGCTTGCGCACCGGAAGCTTTGATTTTGGCGGCATAAGGCAGAAAATCTTTGACTCTTCCCATGGGGTGTAATTCG
>CAIODE010000560.1 GCA_903856875.1 uncultured Burkholderiales bacterium | reverse complement strand
GCCACCACAAACTCATGGGGAATACCGCAGGCTGAAAATTCACCACGCCAGAAGTTGCCCAATTCAAATGGGCAATCGACCAATTCATCGTAGTTGCTTGCCAAATAATCACCAAAGCCCTGCTTGTTGACTTTGGTTGCTTGCAAGCCTGTGGCGGCCAGCCAAGTACTGCCTTTGATGGCGTCCAATGTGAGGGCATGTGGCAGGTCTTCTTGACCATGTACTCGCAAGCACATACTGGTACCATTGAAAAAGCCGCGCTGCGTATCAAGCCATGCTGTGCGAACAGAATTGTCAAAGGCATACACCTCATAAGTCAGCTGCAATGCTTGGCCTTCTTGGCATCGGATGTGCCACTGACTTTTATTGTCTTGGTGCGTTGCAACAGCTTTGCCGCCTTGTGTGGCTTTTAAGCTTTGCAAGTTTTTGGAAAATTCGCGCACCAAGTAGCTGCCCGGAATCCACACCGGCAAAGAGACCACTTGACCTGCCTGAGGCTTGTCAATATGAAGTGAAACTTTGAACAGGTGGGAGTGGGTCTGACTGGCATCAATGCTGTAGTGAACGGCAGGGGCAATTTTTTTTGAACTCATGTGGCAGCAGCTCCAATTAAGCAACTCAACGAGGCTACAAGTGTCAGGTGCCAACGCATGGGCAACCATTCTTGCAGGCCTGCTTCTAGGTAGGTTTTGCGGTCTACCGCGTAACAAATACCCAAGAGCAGAGCCAATAAAGGCAGTCCTGCGTAGGCGGGCATGGTCACGGCAACCCATGCCATCAAAGAAGGCACAACGCCCCAGCCAAAGTTAAACAGCGGCGCATTGTGCATGCGTGAAACGTTTTTAAATCCAATGCCCCAATGGATGCCGCCTAAAAAAGAAACGATGGCTGCGCCGTAACCCGCCATGGCCAAGGCCAAGAAGGGGTGCAAGTCTGAATCGACCAACCAGAGCAAGACAGCCATGCCGACGAATGGGATGAGGCCCGCGTAAGCCAAAAGCTTGACCTGCCTTCGAGTTTGATCTGAGTGTGCGCTCATGGTTTGACTGCATTCAACATAGACTCAATCTGCGCGGCCTCGATGGCACCGGGTACACGTGTGCCATCTGCTACAAACAAAGTGGGTGTGCCATTGATGCGGTTCTTTTTGCCAAATTCCACAATGGCATCGATGTTGTGAGTGTCGCAAGCGACCACGGGGGGTGCAATGCCTTGCAGCATCCAGTCGTTCCAAGTTTTGGCTCTGTCCTTGGCGCATGCAATGTTGCGCGATTTGATTTTAGAGTCTTCGCCCAACACGGGATACAACAAATGGTAGATGGTGACGTTGTCGATTTTTTGCAGGTCACGCTCAAAACGTTTGCAATAACCACAATTGGGATCTGCAAAGATGACCAGTTTGCGTTTGCCATTGCCCTTGACCTGAGTGAAAGCAAATTTAACAGGGAGGCTGTCAAATGGAATGGCCGAAAGTTTGTCGTTTCGCTCTTCGGTTAAGTTGCGTTTTTGCTTGGTGTCAATCAGGGCACCTTGAATCAAAAAATCGCCTTTGGCATCGGTGTAAAAAATTTCATTGCCTTGAACCCGAATTTCAAACACGCCGGCCATGGGGGTTTTGGAAATCTCTTCAATTTTAGGCAATGAAGGCAAGCGCTCGTTCAATGTTTTTTTCAAGTTGACATCTTGGGCCATGCCGCACGTGCTGGCCACAAGCAGGCAAGTGGTGGTGAAAGCTCTGATCAAGCGCATGCTTTGAATTTCCTAAGGTTCCGACAGGTGTTGAAAATTGAATCAATGCTGCGTTGAAGATTTCATGGCTTCTCCGGCCATCCATTTCTTCAAAGGGCTGAATTGATTGAAGGCCGACATGCCCCAGTTACGGAGTTTTTGGAGAGGCAAGTTAGGTTGTGCAAAGAGCATTTGCAAGCCATCGGTGACGCAACCCAAGGCCAGCACTTCGGCTTGTCTTGCACGTTCGTAGCGGCGCAACAATTTGGCATCGCTCAGCGGGCGCCAAAATTCTTTCGCTTGAATGACGCGCGACAAAGCCATGACATCGGCCAGTCCCACATTCAGGCCTTGTCCCGCCAGCGGATGCATGGCATGAGCCGCGTCGCCAGCCAAGGCAAAAGAGGCGGCCCGTTGGCCAGACTCTGAATGGGGCATGCTGCCTGTCCAACGTGCTGCCTTGGCCAACTGTAAAGGCCAAACAGCCCGCTCACTGATCAATTCAATGCTGCCTGCCACGCCTTTGTTGGCCTCTTGTAATTGCATGCAAAAACTGGCCGCTTCGTTGGTTCGCAATGCTTCTGCTCGGTTAGGCGTAAGAGACCACACCACTGCCCATTCGTGACTGACTTCCCCGCCGATAGGCAGGAATGCCAAAATTTCGGGGCCATGGTCTGTGTGAAACCATTGGCGAGCAATTTGTTGATGGGGCTCTTGAGTTTGAATGCGGCACGCCAAGGCATGTTGTTCGTAATGCTTCACATCAAACGCAACACCCAACTCGGCTCGCGTTTGGCTGGCGCGTCCTTCGCAAATGACGGTTAAGGGCGCTTTCACACTTTCTGCAACTTCTTGAATCAAAGGCTGAAAACCTATGGCTTTGGTTAAGTTGCTTTCCAAGGTGGGTACATCAACCATCCAATTCAAAGCTGCAACGCCTTGTTGTGCGGCGCTGAATTCAAGGTCGCCGCCTTGATCGCCTTCAATGTGCATTTTTAAAATGGGGGTGCAAGCAGGGCTCTCTGGCCAGCAACGCAAATCGCTCAACATGTGTTGAGCTGCCATGTTCAAGGAATAGGCTCGCATATCGCTGTGCCCGTGGGCAGATTTTTGCGTGCCCAAAATGTTCACCAGTGCCACACGCAAACCTTGCGATGCCAGCATCAAAGACAAGCTTCTACCGACAATGCCTGCGCCTCGAATGCAAACGTCAAATTGGGTGGATGATTGCGACATGAGTCTGATTGTAGAAGCCCTTCAGAAGGCTTTGTTCAAATGGGGGTGTCCCAAGTCAACTCAACGCCGTATTTCGTTTGCAAGGCCTGTATGTCTTCCAGAGTGTCCATGTCGACTTTGTAGTGGGGGTTAGGCGTTGCCCACTGATGTGCCTGCTGAGGATTGTGTTGACGCCATTCTTTGCCGCCAGGCAAGTCTTTAGAGGAGGCGCTGCCTGAAATAGAGCCCTGTTGTGCTTGAGTCAAGAGGTCGGACATGACTTTTTGCGACAACATGACGGGATTGCCAGGCTGGTTCTCAACCCATGGCTGGAGCATTTGAGTGTCTGCTGGGATGGTTTTGACAGCAGCGATCAGGGCTTGTAAATCGACCGCATCTAAAAGGGGTTGGTCGGCCAAGGCCACCATCAGCCACTGTGCTTGTAGGCTTTGTGCTTTGGCCAAGCCCAAGTGCAGCGAGCTGTTTTGACCATCGGTGGGCTGTGGGTTGAGTACCTGATGAATCTGCATGGCGGGCAAATGTGGGCTGCGCAATGTGGCATGGACCCTTGTGCTCAGGGAGGCTTGAATGATGTCAGCCTTGTGTCCCAAGACCAGAATCGTTTCATCGATACCGGCTGTTTCGAGGGCTGTGAGCAGGCGGTTGAGCAGCGTTTGGCCTTCTCTTTGCAGCAAGCATTTAGGCCGACCGCCCATTCGAGAGGCAGTGCCAGCGGCCAATACCACCGCCACAACGCGCAGGCGAGGGCAGGGGGTGGCAAGTTGGCAACTCAAGGTACTTTGCAGAGTGGCTGAAGACATGGTTTTAAATTAGACCACGGAGACCCTTTAAAATCTCGAATTCATCGCTGAATCCAAGAAAGTCTTCCATGAGCCTCAAATGTGGCATTGTGGGCCTGCCCAACGTTGGCAAGTCCACCCTTTTCAACGCCCTGACCAAAGCAGGCATTCCGGCCGAAAACTACCCTTTTTGCACCATTGAGCCCAATACGGGCGTGGTCGAAGTGCCCGATGGCCGCCTGCAAGAGTTGGCCGCCATCATCACCCCTGAGCGCATCGTGCCTGCCATTGTGGAGTTTGTCGACATTGCGGGCTTGGTCGCTGGCGCCAGCACCGGCGAGGGCTTGGGCAACAAATTCTTGGCGCACATTCGCGAAACCGATGCCACCATCAATGTGGTGCGTTGTTTTGAAGACGACAACGTTATTCACGTGGCTGGCAGTGTTGACCCCATCTCGGACATTGAAGTCATTCAAACTGAGTTGTGTCTGGCCGATTTGTCAGCCGTTGAAAAAGGCTTGCACCGCGTGCAAAAAACAGCCCGCTCTGGCGACAAGGAATCGATCAAGTTGGTGGCCATTTTAGAAAAATGCCAAGCCGCATTGAATCAAGGCCAACCCGTTCGCACCATTGACTTCAGCAAAGAAGAGCGACCCCTGCTTCAACAGTTTTTCTTGATCACTGCCAAGCCTGCCATGTTTGTGGCCAACGTGGCAGAAGATGGTTTTGAGAACAACCCCTTGCTTGATCGTTTGAAGGCCTACGCCGCAGCACAAAATGCGCCAGTGGTGGCGATCAGTGCCAAGTTAGAAGCGGAGATGTCTGAAATGTCTGACGAAGACCGTCAGATGTTCTTGGAAGAGTTGGGTCAGACCGAGCCAGGTTTGAACCGTTTGATTCGCTCTGCTTACTCACTCTTGGGCTTGCAGACTTACTTCACAGCAGGCGTCAAAGAAGTACGTGCATGGACCATCCATGTAGGCGATACCGGCCCCCAAGCTGCAGGCGTGATTCACACCGACTTTGAAAAAGGTTACATCCGTGCGCAGACCATTTCCTATGAAGATTTCATCTCATACAAAGGTGAGCAAGGTGCCAAAGACGCCGGCAAAATGCGCGCTGAAGGCAAAGAATATGTGGTCAAAGATGGCGATGTGATGAACTTCTTGTTCAGCAGTTAAAGGCCAGCATCTTCAGTCCTTAAGCATAGCCGTCTTGCGCTTCTTCAAGCGCTAGGTTTTCAATGAGGGTAAGCAATACCCTTCGGGTGATCAGTAAATCAGCCTTGCTCAGACCTTTCACGGCAACATGGTTCACATCGACCGCCAAGGGCACCAAGCGTTTTTTCAAAGCGCGGCCTTTGGCAGTAAGGTGAACATACATGTTTTTGCGGTTCTCCGGCTTTTGACGTCGTTCCACATAGCCCATGTCTTCCATGGCTTTGATCGCGCTGAATGTTGTGGGCTCCATCACGCCCGCTAAATCGCTGAGTTCTTTTTGGGTCAAACCATCGGCCGTCCAAAGAATGCGCAAAAAAGTCCAGTGGCCAAAAGAGACTTGGTGTTGTTGGAGGCGCACTTGAAGGCGTTTGTTAAAAGCCCGACCCGCATCGCGCACCAAGTGCGCCAGTCGATCATCGGGCACCGATTCGTGCCAATGGCGCAAGATACTTTGGGTGTCCCCTAGCTTGGGGTTGATTGATTTTTTAAGCATGGTGTACGGAGACTTGATGCTTCAAGTGAATGGCCTGACCGGTCTGAGCAGCTTCT
>CAIODE010000559.1 GCA_903856875.1 uncultured Burkholderiales bacterium | reverse complement strand
CCTTTTTTTGCCAATCGGGTGAGTGCGGCATTGGTTTTGGCCATCTGCATCAATGACAACAGACCTTCTTGCATGCGTGCGCCACCTGTTGCAGTGAAGCAAATGAAGGGCACTTTTTGTTCAATGGCTGTTTCTACGCCACGCACAAAACGCTCGCCCACCACGGAGCCCATGCTGCCGCCCATGAAGTCAAATTCAAAGCATGCTGCCACCACGTTGATGCTGTGCACAGCACCGCCCATGACCACCAAGGCATCGGTTTCACCGGTGTTGCTCATGGCTTCTTTGATGCGTTCGGGGTACTTGCGACTGTCTTTGAATTTCAAGGCGTCGACAGGCACCACTTCTTGGCCAATTTCGTAGCGACCTTCGTTGTCTAAAAAGTTGTTCAAACGGGCACGCGCGCCAATACGAAGGTGGTGACTGCAGGTTGGACATACGTTTTGGTTTTGCTCTAAGTCCGTTTTGTAAAGCACAGACTCGCACTTAGGGCACTTGATCCACAAACCTTCTGGCACGCTGCGGCGATCGGCCGGGTCAGTGTGCAGAATTTTGGGGGGAAGCAATTTTTCGAGCCAACTCATATCGATTTCCTAGTGTGTTGTTCAGGCGTCCATGGCTTGACGAATTTCGCGCAAGAAAGCGCCAGCCACTGTGGCGACTTGATCTCGACGTTCATTTTCAATCAATTGGATGATTTTGCTACCAATGACCACAGCATCTGCTACTTTGCCGATGGCCTTTGCGGTTTGGGCATCGCGGATGCCAAAGCCGACACCCACTGGGATGCTCACTTTTTGGCGAATGCGAGGCAGCATGGCTTCCACTTCAGCCGTGTTCAGTGCGCCTGATCCCGTGACACCCTTCAAAGATACGTAGTAGACATAACCACTGGCGACATCGGCCACTTGTTGCATGCGCTGATCGGTGCTGGTGGGTGCTAACAAAAAGATCAAGTCCATTTTGTGTGCGCGTAATTTGGCGGCAAATTCAACGCATTCTTCGGGCGGATAGTCCACCACCAAGACGCCATCGATTCCAGCTGCAGATGCGTCGCGAATGAAGCTGTCTTTGCCGTGCTTCAGGTCATAGCGTTCAATGGGGTTGGCATAGCCCATCAACACCACGGGCGTAGCATTGTTCTTTTCACGAAAGGCTTTCACCATGTCAATCACATGCGAGGTGCCAATGCCAAAGGCGAGGGCTTTGTCGCCGGCTTTTTGAATGACTGGGCCATCGGCTGAAGGGTCGCTAAAAGGCACGCCCAATTCAATGACATCTGCGCCCGCATCCACCATGGCGTGCATGAGTTCGGGTGTGACGTCGGCAAACGGGTAACCTGCTGTGACGTAGGGAATCAAGGCCTTGCGACCGGCGATCTTCAGTTGTTGGAAGGTGACTTCAATGCGGCTCATTTGAAAACTTTCACGGGCTGCTCGCCCATTGCCAAGCCACCTTTAACACCTTGACCTTCACAACTTGGTCGGCAATAGAAGTCGGCTTTGCTCAGGTCAGCCACAGTGCCAATGTCTTTGTCACCTCGGCCAGACATGTTGATCAAAATAGACTGATCGGGCTTCATGGTGGCGGCCAGTTTTTTGGCATAGGCCACAGCGTGGCTAGATTCGAGTGCAGGGATGATGCCTTCGGTGCGGCACAAATAGTGGAAGGCATCTAAGGCTTCTTGGTCGGTAATACCAACGTATTCAGCACGGCCAATGTCTTTCAAGAAAGCGTGCTCTGGGCCAACGCCGGGGTAATCGAGGCCGGCGCTGATGCTGTGCGTTTCGGTAATTTGGCCGTTGTCGTCTTGCAAAATGTAGGTGCGGTTGCCATGCAATACGCCTGGGCTACCGCGTTGCAAAGAGGCAGAGTGTTTGCCGCTCTCTAAGCCTTCGCCTGCAGCCTCTACGCCAATCAAACGTGTGTTCTTGTGGTTGATGTAGGGGTAGAAAATACCCATGGCGTTAGAACCGCCGCCCACACACGCAATCACGGCGTCAGGCTGTTGGCTGTGCAAACCAGTTTGCGCCAACAGCTTGGGCATTTGCTCGAGACATTCCGTGCCAATGACACTTTGGAAATCACGAACCATCATGGGGTAAGGGTGCGGGCCCGCAACCGTGCCAATGATGTAGAAAGTGTTGTCGACGTTGGCCACCCAATCGCGCATGGCCTCGTTCAAAGCATCTTTCAATGTGCGGCTGCCTGAGGTCACTGGCACCACGGTGGCGCCCAGCAATTTCATGCGGTAAACATTGGGGCTTTGTCGCTTGACATCTTCGGAGCCCATGTAAACCACGCACTCCAGACCATAACGGGCGCAAATGGTGGCCGTGGCCACGCCGTGTTGTCCGGCGCCTGTTTCGGCAATGATGCGGGGCTTGCCCATGCGCTTGGCCAGCATGGCCTGCCCAATGGTGTTGTTGATTTTGTGTGCGCCAGTGTGGTTGAGGTCTTCGCGCTTCAAATAAATTTGTGCGCCACCCATTTCACGGCTCATGCGCGCTGCGTGGTAAATGGGGGAGGGGCGTCCGACAAAGTGGGCCAATTCGTAGTTGAACTCAGCTATAAATTCGGGATCATTTTGGTACTTGGCATAGGCTGCGCGCAATTCCAAAATGGCGTGTGTCAGGGTTTCGCTGACAAAGCTGCCGCCATAAATGCCGAAGTGGCCAGAGGCATCGGGGTACTGATAATCGTTCATGTTGTTACTCAATGGCATCGGCTGCTTTGACAGCAGCCACAAATTCTTGGATTTTTCGGACGTCTTTGAGGCCTTTTTGGCCATCTAGCTCGACGCCCGAGCTGACATCAACGGCCAAAGACAGGGCTTTGGGCCGAAGCGTTCGAATGCCATCGGTCACATTTGCAGGCGTCAATCCACCAGACAAAACGAGGTGAGCGTTGACGTTTGGAGGAAGCTGTGACCAATTGAATGTTTTCCCGCCACCACCGTATCCGTCAACATGAGCGTCGAGCAGAATGGCCTGGGCTTTTGAGTAATCTTGGGCGAAT
>CAIODE010000558.1 GCA_903856875.1 uncultured Burkholderiales bacterium | reverse complement strand
GGTGAGTTGAACTTGACAGCCACCAAAGCCGCATTGAGCGAATCCGCTCACAGCACCAAAGCCGCTTTGAGCGTGAAAGACGCTCAAGAATTGATGGCCTTGCAAGCCAACCTGTTCCAGCCTTTGGCTGAAAAAACAGCTGCTTACAGCCGTCACCTCTATGACATCGCTTCTGGCACTTCTAACGAATTCACAAAAGCTTTGGAAGCCCAAACAGCTGCTGCTCAAAAGCAGTTTGCTAACTTGGTTGACTCTGCTACTTCTAACGCACCTGCTGGCACTGAGACAGCCGTTGCCGTGATGAAAAGCGCTGTGAACGCCGCCAACAATGCTTACGAATCAGTTCAAAAAGCTGTGAAGCAAGCCACTGACATGGCTGAAGCCAACATTGCTGCTGTAACCAACACAGCTGTTGCAACTGCTAAGACAGCCACTAAAAAGCGTTAATCAACGCCCACTGACAAAGACCTGAGTTGATCTGGTCTTTCTCTGACAAAAAAGCCGGTTTTGAACCGGCTTTTTTGTTTCTGGGTTTCCAGCCATGTTCACGGCTTTGCTGCATAGCCACTCAGTACTTCTTTCAGCTTTGGCAATGCTTTGAGCATGGCCTCCCTGCCCGCTTCAATGGACTTGCGCCGGGCCGCAAAGTCAGCACTCTTGACACCCATCAATGCGGGTCTGATCACCACATCGGCATCTTTCAACAAAACCTTGTTCAGACTTTTGCCCATGATGTTGAAGGTTTGCATCAAAATTTGAAATGTGTCCGATGCAGGGCTGCCTTCGGGGTCTGTTGAAATGTCAACAGCAATGACCACATTGGCCCCCATTTCACGCGCCTGCCGAACTGGGACTGGCGATACCAGGCCACCATCGACATACTCTCTGGTTCCAATTTTGACGGGTTGAAAAACCGCTGGCACTGCGCTAGAGGCCCTAACGGCTGAGCCGGTGTTGCCTCTTCTAAACAGCATGGGATCGCCGCTGTGCAAATCGGTGGCCACTATGCCCAAGGGTATTTTCATTTGCTCTATCAAGCGGCCTCCCACTTGTGTATTCACATAACGCGCCAAGGCTTCGCCTCTTAATGCGCCCCTGTTCAGAATAGGCATCATCCAGTCCGTAATTTCCGCTTCTTCCATGGTCTCCGCCACACGCCTGAGTTGGGCGCTGTTTTTGCCACTGGCGTACAAAGCGGCAACCAAACTGCCTGCAGAAGTTCCAACAACCAAATCGGGCTGAATGCCAGCCTCTTCTAAGACTTGAATCACGCCCACGTGTGCAAAGCCTCTGGCAGCACCGCCACCTAAGGCCAAGCCCAAATGCAGAATTTTAGGTGGCGCAACCGGTTCAATGACGGCTGGTGCATTTGGGCTTGCAGGCGTTTCTAGGGCCCCTGCTGTTTTTAAAACTGTGGCATCCGGTGCTTTGACACTGGCACAACCCGTCAGAACAAGTGCACCCATCAAACCCAAGAGGGTTAAGCCCAGCTTGATCAAACGAAGGTAGACACCGATCGGGCACAAAGGCCAAGACTTCACTTGCATAATGTTGAATCTAATTTTGAATGGCTCAGCTTGTCATGGAACACCTTCAACAAACGACTTCGCCGCGTTGGCCAAAGGGGTTCATTGCGATGGGCGCTTTCATGGCAGCCCTGTCGGTCATTGCGTCAGCTTACGCTTCGCATGGCAACAGTTTAATCGGCAGTTCACCCGCCATGGTCCAAGCCAGCTTGAACTTGCTGCAATTTCATTCAATTGGCCTTATTTTGGTGGGCGTCTTGGGACAATCTAGGCCCAGCGAAAAACGACTGCTGCTTGCAGGCGTTCTCTTCTTGCTAGGTTGCTTGATGTTTTCGATCAACATTCTGTTGCGCGCTTGGCATGACATCCAAACTTTCAAGGCACTGGTGCCATGGGGTGGCACCAGTTTCATCCTCGGATGGTTGGCGTTTGCATTGGCCTATGTGCGCAAGAACTCGCAACTCACGCAGCCACGGGCGTCCGAATCAGGTGATCAAACGCACTGAGTGCGGCCTTGGCGCCATCACCTGCTGCAATCACAATTTGTTTAAACGGCACTGTAGTGCAATCGCCGGCTGCAAACACGCCTGACACATTGGTGTGGCCTTTGGCATCGACCACAATTTCGCCAAACTTGGACAGCTCTAACGTGTCTTTCAAGAACTCAGTGTTGGGAATCAAACCAATTTGGACAAACACACCTTCCAAGGCAATGTGCTGCTCTTGGCCAGTGGCACGTTCTTTAAAGCGAATGCCATTGACCACACTGCCGTCACCTGTAATTTCGGTGGTCTGAGCGCTTGTGTGCACGGTCACGTTGGGCAAGCTATTGAGCTTGTTGACCAACACGGCATCGGCTTTGAGCTGATCGGCAAATTCAATGACGGTCACATGCGCCACGATGCCAGCCAAATCAATGGCGGCTTCAATGCCAGAGTTGCCCCCGCCAATGACGGCAGTGCGTTTTCCTTTGAACAAGGGACCATCGCAATGCGGGCAATAGGCCACGCCTTTGTTTTTGTACTCTTGCTCGCCGGGCACATTGACATTTCGCCATCTGGCTCCGGTCGACAAAATAACCGTGCGGGCTTTCAGGACACCACCGTTTTCCATTTGCACTTGAATCAGACCGCCCTCTTCTTCAGCCGGAATAATTTTCGCCGCGCGCTGCAAATTCATAATATCAGCGCCATACTGGCGCACCTGGGCTTCCAAGGCGGCACCAAATTTGGGGCCATCGGTTTCCAAGACTGAAATGTAGTTTTCAATGGCCAAGGTGTCGTTCACCTGACCACCAAAACGTTCTGCCGCCACACCCACTCGAATGCCTTTGCGTGCGGCATAAACGGCGGCTGCAGCGCCAGCAGGACCACCGCCGACAATCAGCAGATCGAAATTTTCTTTGGCATTGATTTTGGTGGCTTCTCGGTCGGCAGAACCTGTGTCAATTTTGGCAACAATTTCTTCCACCAACATGCGCCCTGACCCAAATACCTTGCCATTCATAAACACCATGGGCACTGCCATGATCTCGCGCTCAGTCACTTCTTGTTGGAAGGCACCGCCCTCGATGACCACAGTCTTAACTTTGGGGTTGAAAATGG
>CAIODE010000557.1 GCA_903856875.1 uncultured Burkholderiales bacterium | reverse complement strand
CGGCCATGCTCAAGCAGTTCTTGTGCACGTTGCACTGTGGCGCGCACACCATCGCGCGTGATGCGTGAAAGCACATTGTTGTCGGGTGACACGTGTGTTGCAAAAATGCCAGCGGGCAGGCCAGAAGCGCCTGCGCCCAGTGCATCAGCTTTTTCGAGTACTTCAACTTGCCAGCCTCTGAGTGCCAAACTGTGAGCCACAGCCGAACCAGCTAAACCGGCACCAATGACAATGGCATTGAGCTTGGGTTTTGACATTGAAATAACTTTGGCCTGGGCACCATGGCGCAAAGAAGTTTTAACTTCCCAAGGCGGTCGATAACAAGCTGTCGATGCTGATGCGTCCAAAACAAAGCCAGCACTTTGAAGTTCATGAATGAGGCTGTTGTGTGCGGAGTGCCATTTGATTTGAGAACCCACGTGACACAAGCGTGCCAAGGTTTTCACAGTCCATGGCTCTGAGTGATCCATGCAAATGCTGTCGGCTGCGATGTCAAGTTCTTTGGCAATGTGGGGTGCTTGGCCAATGCACAAGGTCAATTGAACATGACCACCTTCAAAGGAAAAGCGGTGAACCCCTGGCAGCAAGCCAAAGCAAACTTGCGCCAATTCTGAAGGCAGGTCGGTTGGTGCTTCGCTGGTGAAGGCTGTGAAAAAAAGCTTAGGCGGTGAGTCAAAGTCTGATTGCCAGACTTTCACAGTTTCAAGAAAAGACTCGCCGCGCCCAAACGAGGTTTCTAAAGCGTGCCAAGTGCTTTGCCACGCTGCTCTGTTTTTCCAATGACTGGCGTGAAAATTAGGGGTTGGTGGGAGGGACATAGCCTTGGGCGGCATCTGCGCCAGATCCAAAGAAATGGTTCTCCATTTGACGGGCCAAGTACTGACGAGCGCGAGCGTCTGCCAAGTTCAAGCGGTTTTCATTGACCAACATGGTTTGATGCTTGAGCCAGGCAGCCCAAGCTTCTTTGCTGACGTTTTCCCAAATGCGCTTGCCCAAGTCACCAGGATAGGGTGGAAAGTCTAGCCCTTCGGCTTCGGTTTCCAATTTGATGCATTTAACTGTGCGCGCCATGATGTTCCTTGATTTATTCTAAAGATGAGATGGGTATAGGGATATAAAATTATTGTATTTCCATTACAGGCAAATAAGCTCGAAAATAGCTTGTTTTGTTTCAATCCCCTAAGTTTTATGAGTGCATTTTTAGAAGAAAAAGTCCTGAGTGTTCATCACTGGACAGATCGTTTGTTTAGTTTTACCACCACACGCGATCAGGCGCTGCGCTTTTCCAATGGCCATTTCACCATGATTGGCCTGCGAGGTGACAACGGCAAACCCTTGCTGCGTGCCTACAGCATTGCCAGTGCCAATTATGAAGAGTACCTTGAATTTTTGAGCATCAAAGTTCAAGATGGCCCATTAACTTCCAAATTGCAACACATTCAAGTGGGCGACACCATTGTGGTCGGGCGCAAACCCACAGGCACACTGCTCATTGATTACCTCACGCCCGCCAAGCGTTTGTACCTGATTGGCACGGGCACGGGCCTGGCACCCTTCATGAGCATCATTCGCGATCCCGAAACCTACGAGCGATTTGAGCAAGTGGTTTTGTTGCATGGTGTGCGAGAAGTGAAAGAGCTGGCCTACCAAGACTACATCACCAAAGAGTTGCCACAAAATGAGTTTTTAGGCGAGATGGTCAGCAAGCAACTTTTGTACTATCCAACTGTCACGCGTGAGGCTTTTGAGCACCAAGGCCGCGTGACTGAACTGCTTGAAAACGGCACCATCAGTGCCGACTTGGGCTTGCCACTTTTGAATCCTGAGGAAGACCGGGTCATGATTTGTGGCAGTCCAGAAATGTTGCGCGACCTCAAGTCTCTTTGCGAGAAACGTGGCTTTGTAGAAGGCAACACCAGTATCCCTGGGCAGTTCGTGATAGAACGTGCTTTTGTTGAAAGCTAATCCTTGATTAATTTACCGACGCAGCGTTGGCTTGCCCTGCTTGCTGCAGCGTGCTTGGCCATGTTGGCATTTGGCATTGTCTATTTGCAAAACCATTTAGGCTTAGAGCCTTGTCCCATGTGCATAGTTCAGCGCTACGCCCTGATCGGGGTCATTGCGTGGTGTCTTTTGGGCACCTCAGCCAATGCTCCGGTGCGCACCCTTGTCATGACATGGCTCACTGCTATCACGGCGGGTTTTGGGGCCTTTGTGGCTGCGCGTCAATCATGGCTGCAGTGGTACCCACCCGAGGTGGTGTCTTGCGGCCGCGATTTTTACGGCATGATTGAAAACTTCCCGCTTCAGCGCGCCGTGCCTATGATTTTCAAGGGCAGTGGCGATTGCACCAAAATTGATTGGACATTTTTAGGAGGCTCTATCGCCAATTGGTCCTTCGTTGTTTTCATGGGCATCTTTGTCTTGATGCTCTTGCTGAGGCTTCGTGACGGTTTGTTTAGAACGGCGTCAAACTTAGAAGCCTTAGAGCCCCTTAGCTGAGTTTTTTCACCAGCACTTGGCTGCGTCGGTCCCAGTTGTATTTGCGTTTGCGACCCTCTGGCAACCAGTCGGGATCCATTTGTACAAACCCGCGCTTGATGAACCAATGCATGGTGCGGGTGGTGAGTACAAAAATACTTTCTAAGCCCATGGCGCGAGCGCGCTGCTCAACGCGCTTCAATATTTTTTCACCATCGCCTTGCCCTTGGGATTGGGGCGATACGGTAAGCGCCGCCATTTCAGCGGTCTTGGCTTCTGCATAGGGGTAGAGTGCCGCGCAGGCAAAGATCACCCCATCGTGTTCAATGATGGTGTAGTGGTCCACATCGCGTTCAATTTCTGTCCGGTTGCGTTTGACCAAGGTGCCATCGTTCTCGAAGGGTTCTATCAGTTGAAGAATGCCGCCAACATCATCGGATGTGGCTTCTCTCAACTCTTCCAGCTTTTCATCAATCACCATGGTACCAATGCCATCGTGCACATAAATCTCGAGCAGCAAGGCGCCATCTACTGCAAATGGCAAGATGTGGCTGCGTTCAACGCCTTCTTTGCAAGCCTTCACACAGTGCTGCAAATAAAAGGCGATGTCGGTGGGTGTGAGTGCAGGTGGCAGTTTTTTCAATAAGCTCTCTGCAACAGCCAAGGGCAATTCGGTGTCAATGGGATTGTCTTCTGATTCGGGCTCTTCAGGTTTGATGCGCAGGCCCGGAATTTCGGTCAAGAAAATAAGTTTGTCAGCTTGAAGTTCAATGGCCACACTGGTGGCCACTTCTTCCATCGACAAATTAAAAGCTTCGCCGGTTGGCGAAAAACCAAAGGGCGAGAGCAAAACCATGGCGCCCATTTTGAGGGTCTGGGTAATGCCTGCAACGTCAACTTTTCGAACCAGACCTGAATGTTGAAAATCCACGCCATCCACAATGCCAACTGGGCGTGCGGTTAGGAAATTGCCACTGATCACGCGCACCGTAGAACCTGCCATGGGCGTGTTGGGCAAGCCCTGACTGAAGGCTGCTTCAATTTCATAGCGCAGCTGGCCTGCGGCTTCTTGCGCGCAATCTAGCGCCACCTCGTCGGTGATGCGAATGCCTTGCGAGTATTTGGGTTCATGGCCCTTGGCCATGAGTTGCTCATTCACTTGAGGTCGAAAGCCATGCACCAACACAATCTTCACGCCCATGCTTTGAATCAAGGCGACGTCTTGGGCAATGGCGTTCAAACGCCCATCCGCTATGGCTTCGCCACAAACGGCCACCACAAACGTCTTGCCGCGATGCGTATGGATGTACGGCGCGACGGAGCGAAACCAAGGGACAAAGTTTGGATTGTTCATAGGGTATGTATTATCAGCGCGCCCATGCTAAATATCACTTTCCCCGAAAATCTACCCGTCAGCGAACGCCGCGCAGAGATCGAAGACGCGCTCAAAGCCTCGCAGG
>CAIODE010000556.1 GCA_903856875.1 uncultured Burkholderiales bacterium | reverse complement strand
TATCAGACATTTGAAACTTACGACCACCACCCAGATCAAAGTACCCATCCCTAATGTGAACATCTGAGTGGCAAACGCCGCAATACTTTACTTTAACAAGTACCTCTGTTCCATGCGGCGTTGGTGTCTCACGAACAGCTTGTTGAAGCGGTTTTCCCCATTCGACGACGTCCTGGCTAATCATGTGCATTTCCTTTAAATATTTTGTATTTCATGAAATTTCTCTTGCTCTAACCAACCCTGTTTGAATCCCAAAGCTGATCCAGAGAATCTAACCAAGCCAAGGCAGGTGTATTTTGAATGGGTTCACCATGGTTATAACCATAAGTCATCAAAACCAAAGGGCAGCCCGCCGCATCAGCAGCTTGTGCGTCGTTGCTGGAATCGCCCACCATTAAAGTGCGCGCCGGACTGCACCGTAAAGCTTCGCAAGTTTTAAGAAGCGGCAATGGGTCTGGTTTTTTTCGTTCAAAACTGTCACCACCAAAAACGTGCTCAAAGTATATTGACAGGCCTTTGTCTTTGAGAAGTGGCGTTGTAAACGCTATAGGTTTATTGGTAAGGCAGGCCAGCGGCAAGCGCATGTCTTTGAGTTGTTCTAAACCTTCCACCACACCTGGAAAGACGATTGAGAATTCGCCATTGATGTTGAGGTAATGGTGCTCATAGCGCTCCCACACTGGCGTGAACAATTGCTCAACATCGCGTGTACTTCCAGCCACTTCAGGCAAAGTCAGTTGGTGTTTGAGCACAGCACGAATGAGGTGCTCTGAACCTTTGCCGATGCTGCGTTCAATGAGGGCGCGGTTGGCTGTGGGTACGTACAAGTCTGCAAGGGCTCGGTTCAGTGCCACTTCAAAGTCGCCAATGGTGTCAACCAGGGTACCGTCCAGATCAATCATGACGGCTTGTAAATTCAGTTGTTTCATGTTTTCTAATGCGAGTGAATAAGATTATTCCAGAAAAATCTTGCTTTACTTTTACTGTTCGTACTTAGGCCTCGGGTTCGAGCTCAGGTCGAGGGGCAACCTACATGTACCCATTTGTCAAAAATGTCTGAGAGATTTTTCTAACAGTCGACCTTTTTCGTAAGTTATTTGAATCGTAAATTCGCCAGGCCTTAGGCTCCATAGCGTTGTTTTGAAGGGCGGGTAACAAAAATGCTGGGGATTTGTTGAAAGTCGCCCCTTAAACGCTTTAACACCATAAAAAACACCTCTGCTCAGCCCCGCCATAGGGTTTACATCCTATTGCAATGGCAACGATCTTGTTAAGTTGAGAGAGTCATCTTTACCCAACAAATGTCTGATCACGC
Organism: uncultured Burkholderiales bacterium; assembly: GCA_903856875.1. Taxonomy (GTDB): domain Bacteria; phylum Pseudomonadota; class Gammaproteobacteria; order Burkholderiales; family Burkholderiaceae_C; genus Limnohabitans_A. The sequence continues at coordinate 2,811 of CAIODE010000556.1, read as the reverse complement.
ACATATCCAAGGAGATGCATCATGTTCAAGAAATTTCTTTCCGCTCTCGTGTTGGCAAATTTGTGGCTTGCGGGTGCTGCCATAGCTCAAACCAAACAAATCAAAGTGGGTGTGATTTTTGATATGTCAGGCCCCTTGGCAGCGGGCGGCTCCAATGCAAGTTATCTGGGCACCAAATACGCCATTGACTTGATGAACGAAAGAGGCGGCGTAGAGGGCCACAAAATTGTACCTATTTACGTCGATGCTCAAAGCAAAACCGAAGTGGCCATCAATGAAACCGAGCGCTTGCTGAACCAAGAAAAGGTGGACGTGATTTTGGGCGTTTTCTCTTCTGCCCAATGCGTTCCTATGGCTCAACGAGTCGACCAAGCCAAAAAATTCATGTGGGCCAAGGTCTGTGTGTCTTCTGCTGTTTTCAAGGACAAGAATTTGAAATATGTGTTCCGGCCGCAAGTTCACTCCGATCAAATGGGCGAAGCTTCATGTCGCTTTTTGGGTGAAAACAGCAAAGCCAAATTGGGCAAAGAAGTTAAAGATCTCAAAGTGGCCATCATTTATGAAGATGGCCCTTACGGCGCGGGTGTTGCATCAGGCAACGACTTGGTTTGCAAACAATTGGGCATGCAAGTTGTCTTGAAAGAAGGCTACGCTGCTACTTCTCCTGACTTGTCACCATTGGTCACAAAACTGCGCCGCGCAAAACCCGATATCATCTTGCACACAGGCTACAACCCCGACATCACATTGTTCTTGCGCCAAGCCAAAGAGCAAGGTTTGAAGTGGGATGCCTTAATTGGCCACGGCGCAGGCCACGGTCAATTTGACAAGCTTTATGCCACCTTCAAAGACGACGCCAACTTGATCATGAACGTTGACCCTGTGGCAGCCCAATTGCTTGACGCTAAAACGCTCAAGCCTGGCATGGGCGCCCTGACAGCTGAGATGATCAAGCGCTATAAAGCAGACGTGAAAGGCGACGAAATTCCCACTCACGTTTCCATGGGCTTTAACCAAACTTGGATTTTATTGAGCGATGTGATGCCGCGTGCCATCAAAAAATATGGTGGCTACGATCCAGAATCGTTGCGCAAAGCCGCATTAGAAACTGACATTCCTGAAGGCGGCACGATCCAAGGCTATGGCGTCAAATTTTTCCCACCAGGTCACCCCATGTCTGGGCAAAACGAGCGTTCTACACCCGTCGTTCACCAGTACTCTGGCAATGACACATTTGTGGTCTGGCCTAAAGCCATCAAAAGCCGCGATCCTGTGATGCCTCTTTCAAAAGGCAACTCTTACGCCAACTGATTGTGCTTGAAGTCCATGATCTGACTAAGAAATTCGGTGGCTTCACGGCTGTCAACCGAATTTCTTTTGAAGTCGAACGCGGAGAAATTGTGGGCCTGATTGGTCCGAATGGCTCCGGAAAAAGTACCACCTTTAATTTATTGGCAGGCATGTTCGAGCCCACTTCAGGGCATGTGATGTTTGATGGCCTGCCCATGTTGGGCTTGTCGTCTTCACACATTTGCAAGCGTGGTGTGGCCAGAACTTTTCAAATACCAAGGCCCTTTCGCAAACTCTCTATTCTTGAGAATGCCACTCTGGCCGCCTACTACGGAGCCAGCGAACCGATCACAAAAGGTGAGGCTGAACGCAGAGCGCACGACGCCTTATCCTTGATTGATTTGCCACGCGACCCAGCCGCCCGAGTGGATGGGCTTGGCGCAGCTGGTCTGAAAAAACTCGAAATGGCCAGAGCCTTGGCCACACAGCCCAAGTTGCTGTTGGCCGACGAAAGCCTAGGGGGCCTAGACGAAACAGAAATGGCACAAGCCGCGCAAATGCTCAAACGAATTCGCGATGAACGCGGAATTACCATCATCTGGGTTGAACACATTATGGGTGTGTTGATGAAGGTGATTGACCGCTGCTTGGTGCTAGACCATGGCGAGTTGATTGCTCAAGGCTCGCCATCCGAAGTAACTCATGACCCGCGGGTGATCGAAGTCTATTTAGGATCCGACGCCCAAAGCGTTCAGCAGCAAGTTGCGCGCAATGCGTCGAGTCAGGACGCATGATGCTGGAGTTGAAAAATATCAACGCTGGGTACAACAGTTTTCAAGCGCTGTTTGATGTGTCATTGAGCGTCAAAGCAGGCGAAGCGGTTGCCGTGATTGGACCCAACGGTGCAGGTAAAAGCACCCTCTTGCGTGTTATCTCCCGATTGATTGAGGCCACTGCAGGCAGTATGCAGATGCAAGGGCTATCCTACAGAGACTTACCCTCTCATGAGGTGGTGGGTCTGGGCATTGCACAAGTGCCTGAGGGTCGTCGATTGTTTCCACGACTGAGTGTGGAGGACAACTTAAAAATAGGCGCTTACACCCCTGCCGCTCGCGCCAAACTGCAGGAGCGCTTGGACTATGTCTACAGCTTGTTTCCTCGCATGGCAGAGCGGCGAAAACAATTGGCAGGCACCATGTCTGGAGGCGAGCAACAAATGTGTGCCATTGGTCGTGCCCTGATGAGTGGCCCCAAATTGCTGCTGCTCGATGAGCCTTCTGCTGGCTTAGCGCCTGTCATTGTTCAATCTATTTTTGAGCTGATGCACCGCATTCGCGCTGAAGGTTATACCGTTTTAATTGTCGAACAAAACATACAGCAAGTGCTGAAGGTGGTTGACCGCGCCTACTTGCTTGAAATTGGAAAAATTCGCGCTTCCGGAACAGCCGCCGAATTGTTGGCCAGCGAAGAAGTTCAAAAAGCCTATTTGGGGGTGTGATGGAATTTTTTGACATCTTTTTA